>JAHDBK010000519.1 GCA_020630455.1 Saprospiraceae bacterium | reverse complement strand
GGCTATGTGCCGTGCCGACGTTTAGGAGGCATGGACATCATAGCCTGTGTTCTGCGTGGTTTTCATTTTCTATTTTCATTGTATTCTAATATCAATTCATCTACTGAAAAATACATCTGTTCTTCCAATCCCTTCCTCAGTCTATTGTAGATAGAATCGGGAATTAAAGCATTATCTTTTCTATTTAAGAATATTCTGTCTTGAATGCCTCTAATTGCTAATTCGGGAATATCTGTTTTGTCATCACTTTCAATCACTTCTGACCAAACTTGCTGGATTGTTGCTTTTGCTGAGACTAAATTTTCAATCGACCTCTTGTTATTTTGATACTGTTTTGTAACAATTGCAAAAACAGGAAGGAAAGGGGTTACGGCATTTATCAGGTAAGACCTAAAACTTAAATCCTTAATTAAGGCTACAATAGAAAGAACTATTAATGATGCCACACCAGTCGCAATTATCCAAACCATAAACTTACGCCTTAAAGAAAAATCATACATCACATTTGAACGTTGACATATAACCTTAGCGACATTATTTTCGATTACAGCAATCTTTTCTGAGTACCAATTTTTGAGTTTATCTTCTTTCTTCCGTTTTAATCGAAGGTTGTGATATTTAATTATGTCTTCGCTATCAGGTTTCTCCTCTACTAAATATTTGTTCCATTTTATCTGCAATACTTCACAATCGAAAAGCTCTTGAATTTTGGCAGCCTTTTCTTTTTTTTGGCTTATTGATTTGTCAATTATAAATGAGTCTAATATGAAAAGAATAACTGCGTAGGCGGCAACAGCCCATTCGATATTTCTTTCTAATTCGATTTCCAAATATAGATTGATAACAGCTAATCCCAATGTAACTGGTATTGCGAAGAATACCTGCCAACCAAGAGTACTTTTCGCTCTTGAGTAAAGTTCTCTTTGTGCAGATAATTTTTTTAGATTTCTATCTAAATTTTCCGCCTCAACAATATTTTTTCCTGTTTCAATCATAATTTGGGAATTGGTCGCCGAAAATTTCTTTCCACTTTCTTATTGAAAATTCATGGTTTCCGTCACTTTCGTATTTACGGGCTTCATTAGCTTTTTGTTTATCTTGTTTTGCTCTGTTTGAAATTTTCTCTTGTTCCTCCCAAGATAAGTGATTGATATTTCCTTGTATTCCTTTTGGGTCACTAACTTGATAATATACATAGGTTTGTAAATATTCAAGTACATTCGGTATTTCTACATCAACAAACTGACTTGCCTTATCTGCCCTATTTGAATAGTAATTCAGAATCATTGTCTCTAAAAGGTATGACGACATTGATGGCATAGTTGCTCTTTTATTCCAATATTTAATTATTCTAATCACATTCAATACATTGCCATCATGAGTTTTATTAATGCTGGTTGTTCTTTCTCTATCTATTCTTGGGTCAGTCATTTTCCAATTACCGTAACCGTCAGGTATCAAATAATAAGTCTTCCCTGCTGCTGTTGGTGAGGTAAAAAAACAAGGTATAATATCAAATACCCAATCATATGATTTCAAAGAAAGGGTGGCAGCTTCTAAATTTCTTTTAATTTCTGCATTTGAATATTGTGGTATATCCTTTAAACTGCTCAAAAACTTATTGATTATTTTTCGAGAATTTAAGATGTTTGAGTTGTCATTACAATAGTTCTTTAGATTTGAGTCTGGATTTACGGTAATTTCTATTCTATCGCTATGTTCAAGATAAGTCCCACCTTGACCATTTAAACAAATCATTAAATCAATATCATCCAAAGGTCTAATTTTGGTTCGTCTGGCAAATGAACCAAAATGGATATCCTTCTCAGAATACAATTTAGGAAATTCATCGTCATTTTCAAACAGTTTTAATTGTCCCAACATCCAATCTCTGCTGCCTCTTGCTTTGGTTGTTTGGTCTTTATCCAAATTTACTGTATTTGTCAAAAATTCAGAAAATGCTCCATTTACAGTTTTTGCCATTTAGTTTATTTTTTTCTTTTTAATCACGCAGAACGGAGCGGCGGCTTGCCGCCGCCACAAGGAATCGCAGTGGTGGTCGGTAAGCCGCAGTTCTGTTTTGGGGCTTCGTTACCCCAAATGCGAGCCGCCGCTCCGTTCAGTTCAAGGGCGAAGCCCTTGAACTGAACGTCCCGCATAAATGGCGTGTGCCCGCATAGGGCACATGAACATTTTATGCATTGTTGTGTGTTGTACTCATTATTTTATTTATTTCTTCTATCAATTGATTCCTTTCTCTAAATACGATAGCATGTATTTTTATATCGCTTCTTGTATTAAACTTTTGCAGCAATTCTGATTCCTTTTCGCTAACCTCTTTGTTTAAAATCAGTATCCCTGACTTCCCATTTAATTGGCACAAGTGATAGAAATGTTCTAAGAAAGCCGTTTTCAATCTATGTCCATGAGTATAATATTTGATTTCACCTAAAAGTGATTTTTTTGAATTCTCAACTATGAAATCGTACCCTAAATCATTCTTTCTTACAGTATCAATGAATGAAAATTCACTTTTAGAATCTTGCAAAATATTGAAAATCGTCTTTTCAAATTCATGGTAATTTTTTACGGTTTTTTCAATTTGTTTATTTTTTTCTTCCTTTTCTTTCTTTAATAGTTCAGACTTATCTTTTATTGCTGCCCACAAGCCAAATAAACTTACTAAACTCCCAATTAACCCAATCAATGCTGCCACCCAGCTAAAGGTTTTGCTTAATCTTACGCCTTCATTGTCATTTGGTAATGCTGGCTCGCTTTTTTCTTTTATGGACTCTAATTTTTGAAACAATCCTTGCCTCTCTTCTAATGGTAAAAATTTTTGCTCCATAAATGATTCTTGTACCAGAGAAAGCAATTGGTTTACAGAATATGGATATTGGATTTCATTCTTAAGTTCCTTAGATTTAATTAAAGTTTCGATTCCCTTATAATCTAATTCGATTGAGTCATTATAAGCTACTTCTTGAGTACTTTGAACTAAATCAATATGAACATTTCTAACCTTTTCGTTCTTCATTTCTTGAAGATATTCAGGGATATGAAATAAACTAAAATATATTGTTGCTATTACTCCTAATAATGAAAACAGAGTTCCAATATGTTTGGTTATCCATTTTGTTATTTCATTCATTTTTTTCGTTTTTATTATAACACACAACGGTTCGTATATGTGTAGTGCGACCGTATGGGAGCATTAACACATAT
>JAHDBK010000518.1 GCA_020630455.1 Saprospiraceae bacterium | reverse complement strand
TAGTCGTTGGATTTTATTTACTTATGTTTGCGCCGCCGATTATGCTAAACCGTTAGCATTAATTATAAGAAAAAATAATGTTTTTATGAAAAAGATAATACTTATTTTAAGTTTGATTGTGTTTTACACAACGACATCTATATTTTGTCAGGAAACATTTAAATGTGATGGGACACTATACTACAGTCAAGTTACTGAAAATTTGAAATTCACCAAGATTTATGAGGTAGCGATTAATACAAATGAAATTGATACAAAGGAGATAGTAAAATATCCTGAAGTTGTCAATGCAATAGCTTTCAATCCTCATAATAATTTTATTTATGGCGTGATTACAAAGGGAAAGAAACATTATTTCGGAGAATTAAAGGCAAATGGTCAATACCAAAATATAGGAGAACTCTTAGAGTTAAGTACAAACCCTAATATTCATTATAATTCAGCAACATTTTATCTAGATAATAGTATTGTTATAACAGGACGGAATAGAAAAAAAAGAGTTGTTGAGTTTATTTCGATAATTGATTTCAAAGTACCTTTATCACCTGTAATAACATCAAAGAAAAAATTATTTAATCGTGAAGGAGCATTATTAAACTTTGGTGATATTGCTTATGACCCATATTCAAACAAGTGTTTTGCATTTGACGGAAGGTCACATCGAGTATGTCAAATAGATGTTCAAAGTGGAGAGGTTACTTTTTTAGGGAAAAAGTATCCTGACATTGCTAATATGGGAGCTTTATTTTTTAATAGTGAACACATTCTTTATGGACAGTCTCACAGTAACAAAATATACAAAATTGATACTAAAAACGGTACTGTTTCAAAAGTCGGTAAAGGAGTTCAAACAAAATTAATTAAAAGAGATGGTTGTTCTTGTTCTAACCCATGTGAAGCAGATAATGTTCACTTACTTAGAGATTTGTTTGATTCCAAGCTAAAAGATTCATCCGATAAACAAATTTTAAATGAACTTGCAGGCAAATTTATCCAATGGAACTGTCGAAGCTATAAAGATATTGGGGAAGAACAATTAGAAGTGAAAATTAAAAATGTAGCACCATTTATTCTGAAATTTACGGACTTAAAACAGAAAATAAATTTTACAGAAGATTTTTTGAGTCTTGATTTTCAAGACTTTGTTTTGCAAAATAACTTAAATAAGTCTAATGAGTTTGTGATTGAGTGCATTAATATATACAATGCTAAGCAAAATGAAACATATAATTATGGATGTGGGAAATTTGAAAAGAGCATTTATATTAAGAGTAGCAAAGTCAAAATCACTTATTGGGATGCTAATATTGAGGATGGAGACATTACAAGCTTGAAATTTAATGATAAGGTAATATTAGATAAAGTAAAAGTGACTAATGAGAAGAATGTAATTGAAATTGACATAACTGAGAAAAAGAATGTTTTTGAATTTTATGCAGAAAATGAAGGAGATAGTCCTCCCAATACGGCTGCTTTAAGTATAGATGATGGACACTCTAAACAAATAATTATTTTGAGAGCAAAAAAAGGAGAATCAAAAAAACTTGCATTTATTAAAGAGTAGAAAACTAATGCTAACACGGTACAAAACGTTAGCACCAATTAAAAAAAATGAAAAACATAACATCAATAATACTAATCTTTTCAATTGGAATTTTGTCGTGTATTTCAGAAAAAAAAGAGACACCCAAAATTGAATCAAAAAAAGAAGAATCAAAAAAGAAAGAGGTGATTCCAGTACAAATTGAGATGTCAACAATAATTACGAATGACGAAATAATTGAAAAAATAGAACAACCTAAAATAGATACCACAAATACTTTTATAGTTGATGATTATCCTATTCCCGACGAATTACTCAAAGGCAAATATGGATTAATAAAAAGTGGTAGATTGATTTCTCACGATAAAGCATGGTTTACAAATAAAGAGTTAAGTCAAACAATCATATTTGAATTATATACTGATTATCACAGATTTATTACTTATCACTTTGATAATTCCAATATTCCAAGAGGTTTAATTGAACAAATAGAATTGCATATTGATGGAGGTGAAATTGCATCTTCAGAAACCAAAGAGAAAGAATTTACTGGACTAGTTAACAAATCGACAGAGATTGAATCAAAAAGATTTACTTCCAATAAAGGAATTGCTTTGAACGATAGTAAAGAGGATATAATAAAAATATATGGAAATCCAGATAAAAAAAGAACTGAGGAAGGGTTTGAAATTTTAGAATGGTATTTTGAAGGAGATGAAATTTATGAAGGCAAATTTGAAAATTCTAAAAAACAAATTGCAAGAAACAGTTTTGGATATAGAGTTACCTTATACTTCAAAAAAGGAAAATTAATTAGCCAAATACTTTTTAATGATATTCCTTAAACAAGAAAGAAAACTGGTGCTAATAGAGTAGGTAGCGTGTGACAAAAACTCGCTTAACATGGTGACAATTAAATACTTGTACAAATAATAAAAAATCAACTGTATTAACCCATTTTATTGCAAATGGTCTACTATCCTAGACTTATATAGCAACGCCTATAGAAATAGAACAATCCTTTTCCTTTCCAACCAACAATACCAAACCATAAATTGGCAATCATATCATTTATGCTTATATTCACCATTCAAAGCATACGCTTATCCCTTACTAATCTCACTAACCCATAACCCTATGAATCTCCTAAAAAACCTATTCCCAACTTGGCATTGGAGCTAAAATTTATTGGAAAGATAACGCCTTAATTTTCGATTGCCCCGCACAAGGAATGAAACACAAACCTGCTATGTTAAACAATCGTGATTGGACACATAGTAACGGTTAAAACCCAAAAAAGAATCATAAAAATACCTATCCTATGGAATCCAAAGACTACCAATTCATTTTATCTTTCGGCTACGTATATATCGTTATACTAGGCATCCTAAAAGAAGCTTTTTATTATGCACAATTGGGCGTAGATTATTTTCGATATTCAACCATAACCGACATTTTAATTAGTCCAATTGCTTACATTTTTTCAGGTATTCCTAAGATTTTGTTCTTTCTTTTCTTACTCATTATATTGCTGCTACTTCCCTCATGGCTTTACAAAAGGAAGGATAAAGACTGGGTTAAAAAATCATTTAAGATTGATGAAAAACAAGAAGATAGCGACATTAAAAACCACCTTTTCCGATTCAGTATGACCATGTCTGTATTGGCATTGATGGGCTTTTATCT
>JAHDBK010000517.1 GCA_020630455.1 Saprospiraceae bacterium | reverse complement strand
TGAATCTACTTAGCATAGATAGAATTTAAAGAGATGTGAATTACATTTATGTAACCCTTTGAGCAAAAATCGACGAATCATATCTCGGATTACGATAAAAAATAATTATCTGCCGCTAAAAGTTGTTTTTTTTGTACATTTAGCGTAGAATAGATAATTATGAAAGAAAACTTATTGATAGGGAGAAAAAAACAAAAGGAAATATTTAGAGACGCTATCAAATCAAATCGTTCTGAGTTTATAGTCGTTTACGGTCGTAGAAGAGTCGGCAAAACGTATCTGATAAAAACATACTTTAAAAATAAATTTGATTATGAGTTAACAGGTATCCAAAATGGTAGCTTATCTGATCAGCTAGAAAATTTCAAAGAAAAATTATCAGAACAAATAGGAGAGGAAGTTGCAAAACCCAAGAATTGGATGTCAGCATTTACGATGCTAAAAAAGTACTTATCTTCTAAAAAGAAAAAACAAAAGAAATTAATATTTTTAGATGAATTACCATGGATAGATACTCATAAATCAAAATTTTTGGGAATGCTAGGTCATTTTTGGAATGATTGGGCTTTGTATAATAATGTAGTTCTAGTTGTGTGTGGTTCAGCAGCGTCTTGGATGATTAAAAATGTATTGAACAACAAGGGAGGGCTTCATAATAGAGCAACACAATATGTATCTCTAGAACCTTTTACCTTATCAGAAACAGAACAGTTTTTAAAAGCCAAGAAAATAAAAGCAAACAGATACCAAATAGTGCAAATTTACATGGCACTAGGAGGTATTCCATATTATTTAGAATTGCTAAAACCGCAACAAAGCATTCCGCAAAATATTGATCGATTGTGTTTTGAATCTAATGGTTTTCTAAGGGATGAATTTGATAGACTTTATAAATCTTTATTTGATAAAGCTGAAAACCATATTGCAGTAGTAAAAGCTTTAGCTTCAAAATGGAAAGGTTTAACTCGTAAAGAAATAGCAACAATCACGGGATTATCAGACGGAGGAGGATTAACAAAAATATTGGAAGAATTAGAAAAATCAGCGTTTATACAAACCTATTTTCCATTTGACAAAAAGAAAAAGGGTAGTCTGTTTAGACTAACAGATAACTTTTCTCTTTTTTATTTGAAGTTGATTTCACAGAGAGGATTAAGGAATCAAGAGAATGTATTTTTGAAAATTTTTACTAATCAAAAATTCAAAATATGGTGCGGCTATGCTTTTGAGAATACTTGTTTTATACATTCGAGACAAGTATCAAGGGCTTTAGGTATAAGTAGTATTATTCATGAATATTCAAGTTACCAATTCTCAGGAAATAAAACCTATGATGGTATTCAAATAGATCTGTTAATAGATAGGGCAGATGGAATCATTAATTTATGTGAAGTTAAATTTTCAAAGGCATTATTTAAACTAACTTCGTCCTATAAAACAAATTTAGTAGAAAGAGAAGATACATTTGAGTCATTGACAAAAACAAAAAAAACAATCTTTACCACTTTAATAACTACCCAAGGTTTGCATCAATCGGAAGAACATCTTGATGTAATTCAAAATGTATTAACATTAGAAGATTTGTTTATGGACATCTAACCTGAACAATATTTGTAGCTCTTATAGTGAGAGAGGAAAATTTGGCGAAAGATTTACCAATTATATTGATAATTATATTATGATTAATTAAATATTTGACACACTTTTTTTTAGCGGAAAAGATTAGCGTACTACTCTTTTTTAGCATTTATCAGTTGATTGATATTTATCTCTTTAGGGTAAAAATAGCCTTCCTTTTGAATTAGTTTTAAGGTAGCGGTATAGTCTTTTTGACGATTCATTTTCATATAGGTGATAGCCAAACACCATTTTGATTTATCTAATACTTTTCTTTTATCAAATTGACTAAAGCTGTCAAAAACCTTCAGAGCTTCCTCATATTTTTTTAGCTTTAAGTGATTTAGACCGATTAGTAATTGAGCATCATAATTTATTTTAGAGTTGGAATCTTGTTCCAATTGCTTTAAAGAATTATCAAATTCTTCTTTTTTATATAAATCTAGTGCTTTAGAGAAAGTATTAGAATTATCTCCTTTCATACTAGAAAATAAGGCTTCTGTCGTAAGCGAATTTTCAGGAGAAGCCATCGCTATAAGCGGCAACTCTTCTTTTTCTGCTGGCGGCTGGGATTTATTTTCTGTAGGTTTCATTATCAAATATACCAGACCTAGAGCGAAGAATAAAGCTAGTAATCCCCAATAGATTTTATTATTCGAAGTTGAGGAACTAGGGTTTTCTAGTGCTTCTTGTCTGATTTTATGTAAACTTTTTTTTAGCTGTAAAACCTGTGGTTCATCGGGTTTTATAGCTTTGGATATCGCACGATGTAAATTTAGTTCTGAGGCCAATTCCTTATCATTCTTTATTCGCAATTCAAAATTGCTTAATGCGTCACCTTCTAATTCTCCATTAAGATATTGCTGAATGAGTTCATATAATTTCATTTGTTCATTCATGATGATAATTCTTTATAGCGATTGTCTGCTTTGATTTTTTTTATTAATTGTTGTTTGCATTTGAATCCTTGCTGCTTTGCTGCATTTTCATTAGCATAGCCCATTATTTTTACAATCTCTTTAAAACTTATTCGTCCAAAACGCAACTCTAATAGTTTTTGGCAACGCTCCCCAAGTTCTTTAAACTTTTCTCTATAAAGATTCATTTGGTTTGACTCATGAATAACGGTTTCAATATTGACTTCATTGATGTATGTGCTATCATCTTCAAAAGTTACCTCCGTTCTATATTTTTTTTTCGATTCATTTTTCCAGAGGAATTTACAAATGCCATAAAAGAAAGAAAAAAAAGAGCTGGTAAGCTCAAAATTAGGTTCTCGGGCTTTTACCAAAATCAAAGCCAAAGCTTCTTGAAATATTCCCCAAGCATCATCTTCATTACCTATCTTGTTTTTTTTTACCAAAGCCACTATACTTGGGTAATACTCGCTATAAATCTCACGGATTATAGAGCTATCATTCGTCAATAGTCCCTTTATATATTTATCCATACTAATTTTATCTGTCCTAAATCTTTTAGTATTTATACCAGAATAGAAAACGAAATTAATATACCTTTATAAATAGAAATTTCAAATTTTCCTAAAATAAAAAAGAAACCAAGGGTAACTTATTAAAGGTTATAATGAAAAAAATGTTATACTAACGCGTGCGCACGCAAGGCTA
>JAHDBK010000516.1 GCA_020630455.1 Saprospiraceae bacterium | reverse complement strand
CAAATTAAACGAACAGTATCCATTGGATTCTTAAAATAAAACCTAGAAACACTTGGATTATGTATTATATCACCTTCATCATTTCCATCATCTTTAAACACCCATTCAGAGCCATCATCATATAATAAAGACCACCAGCCTTCCCAACCTAAAAGAGCAATATCTGAATTAGAAGGTGAAGAATTAACATCAACATATCTATATAGGTTTCTAGCAGCATCACCATAAAATAAATCACCTTCAAAAGTTACATAGCCATTAGGACCATCTTGTTTGTCACAATCACATTTATCACTAGCAGAGGCATATAACCCTCCACAACCAGCAAATTCTATATATGCCTCATCAGACCATACACAGCCACTTTGAGCATCGGTAATGGTCACTTTTACTCTATATACTCCACAATCATCAGCTGCAATTCTTATAGAATCTATAGCTCCTTGATTCACAAACTCTAAAGTACCTGGTCCAGACTCTTGAGTCCAAACTGCTGTTAAATTAGGATTATCTTCTAATTTGTGTATTCCTTCCGGATAACCTATAAATGTTGTTTGAGTTAATAATACTGTATCAGTAACTAATACTGGTGGTCTAGGATTAGAAGCAGAAGTACTTGGTAAATCTATATCTCTTACAAAAACATCTAAGGTATCACTTTGTAGATTTCCACCACATCTATCTGTTACATAATATACTGTTCTAATAGTATCTAATGCTGACCTTACAAATAAAAGTTCTAAATTTGCAAAATTGCCTAAGCTTCTTTCTTCGTATGGAATATCCCAATATAAACCATCCCAATTAACTACTGGGATTTCACCACTACTTACATTACTAGAAAGATATAATTCAGAACCATCATCCATTAAGATAGTTCTCCAACCGAAATAATCGTTGTCATTTAATTCTGTATATGATGGAGACAAGGGTAAATAAGTATATATTCTACTCATACTACCCGCACTATCATCATTATTACATAATTCTATATCTGGACCTAAACTAACAGGAATATTTAAGGTAGGAGAAATTTCAATAGAAACCTCATCTGTCATTGTACAACCATTCTTACTAAAAGTATAATAAAAAGTATAAGTACCTGCTGTTAATGTAGAATTTAAAGTTGATACAGTGGTAGTAGTACCTGAAGTTGTTGAAAAGTTTAATGACTCAGGGTTAGAAGGGTCTTCTGTCCATTGAATAGTGGCACCAGTCGGTGCTGCATTTCCTACAATATCAAAAGAGGTCGTTGCAGCAGTCATACAGCAATCACCTCCATTATATTCTGTAATCATGGGTGTTAAAGTCTCTTCAACTGTAATGTCTGTTAATATCACATTATCAAAAAATACATATCCAGTTGCATTTGCAGAAGCACCACAATCTGTACCTCCTAGTACTATTTGTGTAAAAGGAGTTGCTGTTGGAGTAAATGTAACCGTAAAAGTGGTAGGAGTAGTCGTAATACTATACCTTGAAATACTTGCTAATAAAGTAGCTGGATCACCTGTTGAAAGAACACAATAATCTGAATTTAAAGACATTGGTGTCCCACTTAATGAACCATAAATACCAAAATCCGCTCTTAAGTCATCCGAACTAGTATGGGTCGATTTCGCAATATCAATACTTAATTGATAGGTTCTTCCTTGATGAAGAGTAACAGTTTGTGTTATATACTCTCTATAACGAGGGTCTTGACTTCCATCGTTATAATTAAGGAATAATCCTGCAAATCCAGTATTTTGACATCCTTGTGCCATAGAGTAATTCCTTACCTCTACTCCAGAAGCTATAAAACCTGTCATTCCACAGTTAAAATAATCTGGTGTAGACAATAAATTATCTACTGCATTTTCCCAATCATTGACTACATCAAATTGAGAATGCCCAGTAGGACATACCAAATGACTTTCAAAAGATGGATTCTCTATCCCACAATTTTGTGACTGTAAATATTGAGTAAAAAATAAGAGTGTGAGCAGTAATAAGAATTGTGTATTTGCTTTCATATCATTTAAAATAGAAAATTGAATAATTTGTATTAACAAATTGAAAGCTTACAAAAACGTGCCAAATCTTATTAAACAAAACTCACATACAGCAATATTGTGACATGGTAAAAAACAACAACCCCTTAAATACACAAACACAAAAGCATTATTATTAATACTTTAATAATTTATAAAACTTGAAAAAGGAACAATGTGTTGAAGGAATTAATTTAACTTTTCCCAATTTATTTCTTCTATAACCTCTTGTAGTTTTTTTTCAAAATTGAGAAGCGATTGAGGAGTGTGATGGTAACTTTTTATACTTAGATTATCGCTTGAAGAAAGGGAAAGACTAAATGTAGTAAGTGGAATTTCAGGCACGGGATTACCCGATACAGGATAGATGTGATTCAGATTCATCAATTGATTATTATTAATATAATCTTTAATCTCTTGAAGTTTTTCAGTTCCTAAATATGCATAAAATTCCCCATATCTATAACATTGGCTTTTACATTCATAAAAAGCAATTCCATCATTTTGAATTTTGAATTCAAAAACTGCACACTTACCGTGACAGGGGTGTTTTACATATTCTACAATATTATATTTTTGTTCTATATGGGTATCCACTTCCTGATTAGCTGTTGTAATTTGGGTATCTATTTCAATTTCTACTTCTTGAACTAATCCGTCATTAGGTCGTTCTTGAAGCACTTTTGATTTCTTGGGACTGCAAGCGACTGTTGAGATAATAATAATTAGAAGTAAAGGATATAGAGAATATTTCATTTTTATAATTTTAGATGATCTTCTTTCAACCAAAAATGCCATTTATATTTCTTTCTACCAAAATTTATAAATGGTTTTTCAATACAATAATAAATAAAGGTAGCAGATATAAAAGTTAGCAACAATACAATCAATAACATTCCTATAAATTGAAGATTTTCATTTGGAAAATAAGGCGTCCATTTTGCCCATTTTTCTTTAACATGTAAAACGATTAACCAATGCATCAAGTAAATTCCATAAGATATCTTACCGATAAAAATTAAAATCCTATGATTAAGAAATGTTTGTATTTTTTTATTATTAATAATAATTAATAGAATAAAACAAGAAGCCAAGCCTGTATAATGAAACATATCTACATTAAATAAACCTGTAATAAAATCATAGTTTGGTCCAAAACCAACAATTTTTTCAATATGCCTCAAAGAGAAAAGAATAAATATGATAAAATAAA
>JAHDBK010000515.1 GCA_020630455.1 Saprospiraceae bacterium | reverse complement strand
ATAGAAAAAGAAGCAGTACTTGGGGCTAATGTAGTCATCACACAATCTACTCGTATTATTGATGTAACAGGAGATGAACCTATTACTTATAAAGGAAGAGTACCTGCTCGTTCTGTAGTCATACCAGGTTCTTATACTAAGGAATTTCCAGCTGGAAATTATCAAGTATCTTGTGCATTAATTATTGGAAAAAGAAAAGAAAGTACCGATAAAAAAGTATCTTTAAATGAAGCATTACGCGATCATTCTGTAGCAGTTTAAGAATATTTTCTATACTCAATACTTTGTATTCGGTACTTAATACTATAAAAATATGGTTTTAGAAGTAAAAAATGTAACTAAATCTTATAGCAATCATATTGCTGTTAATGATTTAAGTTTTAATGTTCCTAAAGGATGTATATTTGGAATGTTAGGTCCTAATGGAGCAGGAAAAACCTCTTTAATTAGAATTATAACGGGAATTACTCAAGCGGATGCTGGAGAAGTGGTTTTAGATGGAGGAAAGCTAGACTATGGCAATCCTCTTCACATTGGTTATATGCCTGAAGAAAGAGGTTTGTATAAAAATATGAAAGTGGGAGACCATCTTTTGTATTTAGCTCAACTCAAAGGTCTTTCTACAAATACTGCAAGAAAAGAAATGAAGTATTGGTTAGAAAAATTTGAAATTGCTTCTTGGAAAAACAAAAAAGTACAAGAGTTATCCAAGGGAATGCAACAAAAAATTCAATTTATAGGAACGGTCATTCACCAACCTCCTTTATTGATTTTGGACGAGCCTTTTTCAGGATTAGACCCTATTAATTCTAATTTGATTAAAGATGAAATATTTGAATTAAAGAATAAAGGCACCAGTATTATCCTTTCTACACATAGAATGGAACAAGTAGAGGCCATTTGCGAACAAATAGTGCTTATTAATCAAGGACAAAATGTACTAGAAGGAAAAGTAAGAGATGTTAAAAATCAATTCAAAGAGCATTTATTTACGATTCAGTTTAATGGTGATTTACCTGATTTAAGTATGAATAATATTGAAATTATTCACCAAAGTGAAAATAAAATAACGATTAAAACGGCTCAAGACCAAGATGCCAATGACTACTTAATGAATTTGATGAAATCAGGACTTCTCATTCAATCATTTGAAGAATTATTACCTACGGTTAATGAAATATTTATTAAAGTAGTAGGGGAAAACAATCAAGAACAACAAGCAGCATGAAAAAATTAGGATTAATTATAAAAAGAGAATACCTCGCAAGGGTAACTAAATGGTCATTTATTTTAGGAACATTATTGACTCCTATTGCTATTGGATTATTCATGATAATAGCAGGCTTTATAATGACTTACGAGGGAGACACTAAAAGACATATAGCAGTAATGGATTCTGGTAATATCCTAGGAAATGGAGATACGCTCAATCTAGAAGAACGAAGAGGATTAACTTTCGAGAAAGTAACAGGTAATCTAGAGGATTTAAAAAATGATAAAAAATATAATGCGGTATTGGAATTGCCTCCTATTACTGATTTGAATAATAAAAAATATGAAGTTTTGTACCATTCCTCTGAAGGGGTATTGGGCGTAGGGGTTATTTCTCAAATAGAAGGAGATATTGAAAGGAATATTTATCAATATAAAGCTAAGGCATTTGGCTTTGACCAAGAACAATTAAAAAGCCTAAGGACAAGTGTCAATTTAGAACGAAAAGCAGCAAAAGATGAAGACGACGAAGCCGTAGTAAGTAAAACCGCGACAATTACAGCAACAGTAATTGGTGGTGGAATGGGTTTTATTATGTATTTTGTAATATTCCTTTATGGAATGATGGTGATGAGAAGTATTACAGAAGAAAAAACCAACAGGATAGTTGAAGTAATGATATCTTCTGTCAAACCATTCCAGTTGATGTTAGGTAAAATAATAGGAGTTGGCTTGGTGAGTTTAACACAATTAGCTATTTGGGGTATATTGATTCCTATAATTGTTATTATTAGTCAATTGTTATTTGGAGTAGATGCACAGCAAATGCAAGACATGAATGCTCAAATGTCTGGAGCAGATGTACAAGAAGCACAATCAAAAATGGCTATATTTTTGAATGAATTTACCAAACAAAATTGGGGATTAATTATACCTATGTTTGTTATTTTCTTTTTAGGCGGATTTTTTATGTATGCTTCTCTATTTGCTGCAGTAGGTTCTGCTATGGGAGATGATTTGGGAGAAAGTCAATCATTAACATTACCAATTACTTTACCTGTTTTAGTTGCTTTTTATATCATGTTCAATGTTGTGCAAAACCCTAATAGTAGTTTAGCTACTTGGTCTTCTATGGTGCCGTTCTTTTCGCCAATAGTAATGCCGGCCCGCTTGGCATTCAATCCACCTTGGTGGGAAATTATATTATCTGTCTTAATCCTTATTGGTTCTGTAATATTTTTTATTTGGTTATCCGCTAGAATCTATAGAGTAGGCATCTTAATGTATGGAAAAAAAGTATCTTTCAAAGAATTAGGCAAGTGGATTTTTTATAAAGACTAATTGGAGTATATATAAATAAGTTGTGCCTCACTAAAAAATAAAAAAAATGAAAGTCAGTTTAAATTTTAGACCCTTAATCACAGATAAAGATGAGAGATTTGAAAATGGCTTTTGGGAAGATAGAGGGATTTTGAATTCGGATGAAGCTATCAAAAATATCCAAGAAATAAATTGGGTGAATTCTGCAAAAGAATTGAAGAAGACCGTAAATGAAAATGAAGACTTGACAATCTATAAAATTATGGTACCTAGTTTTAATCTTCATAACAAAGAAACCCAAGCAGAATTATATGTTGGATTACTTGGCGATGATTTTTTTGATTTATCCTTAACCACATTCAAAGGAAAAGAAATGGATATCTTAGAAATTAGCGGTTTAAATTTCAATCAAATCAAAGAAATTATTTCTCTTTTCTATTCGGAAAAATTCGATGTCATAAAAAGCTTCTCAAATAAAACGAATAATTCTAAATCGGAAATTAAGGAAATTCTTGTAAATAGATATGAAAAACAAACGACCGAAGAAACAAATAATAATTTCAAGCAAATAGGAATTTATTTAGCTATTGGAATTATCCTTTATCTAATATCGAGAATGATTTAAAAAAGAAAGCGAACGCACAACAAAGGCTCCTATGTCCATCCGTCCTATGCGGGCACACGATATTTAGCCAGACCGATATAATTAATAAAGAGTTTTCTTT
>JAHDBK010000514.1 GCA_020630455.1 Saprospiraceae bacterium | reverse complement strand
AAATAATATACAATTAATAAAAAAAATTCTTTATTTTTAATATAAAAACTAGATTAATACATTAAAGTTCCTTTGGCTTTTAATTCCATAGCAGATAAGGGAGGAATATCTATATTTTCATCAAAAACATTCAATTTTGCTACATTTTTAGATTCATTATCAATATAAATTTTATCAGAAAATACATTTATTTTTAATAATACGTCTCTAAATCTCACTTTAAAACTATAACTTTTCCAATGAACTGGTAAAAAAGGACTGAATTTTAAAACACCATCATTGACTCTCATTCCACCAAAACCTTTGACAAATGCCATCCAAGTACCTGCCATACTTGTTATGTGTAAGCCATCTTCAGTATCATTATTATAATCATCAATATCTAATCGAGCGGTTCTTAAATACATTTCATAAGCCTTTTCAAAATTTTTAATTTTTGCGGCTAAAATAGTATGAACACATGGTGATAATGAAGATTCATGAACAGTTAATGGTTCATAAAAATTGAAATTTCTTTTTATTGTATTAATATCAAAATCATCTTCAAAAAAGTATAACCCTTGTAAAACATCCGCTTGTTTAATAAAACAAGATCTTAGTATTCTATCCCAAGACCAGTGTTGATTAATAGGTCTTTGTTCATGGGGAATTTCATCAATTGGCATCATCCTTTTATCCAAAAATCCTTCTTGTTGTAAAAAGATTTTTTTATTTTCATCATAAGGATAATACATATTATTAATAATATCTTTCCATTGTGAGACTTCCTCTTTTTCAAAAAACTTAGTGGATTGTTTAAGCAATTCATAAGTTTCAGGAGATTCAGATTTTACATAATCAATAGCTTCTATAGTATATTTTAGACACCATGTCGCTATATAATTAGTATACCAATTATTATTAACATTATTTTCATATTCATTAGGACCTGTAACACCTAGAATAACAAATTTATTTTTAACTTCAGAATGATTGACTCTTTGTTTCCAAAAACGAGAAATAGCAATCAAAACCTCTAGACCGTGAGTAATTAAATATTTTTTATCACCTGTATAATTGATATAGTCATATATAGCATAGGCAATAGCTCCATTTCTATGAATTTCTTCAAAAGTTATTTCCCATTCATTATGGCATTCTTCACCGTTGATTGTTACCATTGGATATAAAGCTGCACCATTATAAAAGCCTAATTTTTCAGCATTTTCGATAGCCTTATGTAAGTGTCTATGTCTATATACAAGAAGATTTCTGGCTACTTTTTGGTCAGCTGTAGATAAGTAAAAAGGTAAACAATATGCTTCAGTATCCCAATAAGTAGAACCCCCATATTTTTCTCCAGTAAAACCTTTTGGTCCAATATTCAATCGTTCATCTTCTCCTGTATAGGTTTGATTCATGTGAAAAATACAAAATCGAATTCCTTGTTGAGCAGCAACATCACCTTCAATTTGTATATCTGATTCTCTCCATTTTTCTTTCCATAAATTACAATGATTTTCAAGCAAAGAATCGTAGCCTTTATGATATGCTGTATCGAGTATAATTTGAGATTCTGATACTAGGTTTTCTTGATTGTGATAAAAAGAATTTGTTATACTAACATATTTATAAATGATTAATTCTTGTCCTTGAAGTAATTTATAATCGCTTTCAGATGCAATATATTTATCTTCTTTATAATTATAATAATTTGAATCCTGCTTGGTATTACTGACATAAATATCATATTTCATTGAAGCACATACTTTAAAAGCTGTTTTTTTAGTTTGAGCTACTAAATGTCCTTCGTTAGCATGAATTTTTTCTTCAATTGGATTCCAGAATTTTTCATCATAATTAGAATCTTCATTTTTAATATTAAAATCTAAATAAGGTTTGATATTTAAAGAACCTTCAAAATCTAGCAATTTAATTTTATATTGAATAACTCCTACTTCTTTATGTTCCAAAGAGCAAAATCTAGTCGTATCAATTAAAATAGTTCCAGCAGAAGTTTTGACTGTTGCTTTTCTACGCAATGTTCCATGCTGCATATCAAGCTCTCTATAGAAGGTATCTATTTCTCCTTGATTTATATCAAATTCTTGACCATCTATTTTAATATCAATACCAATCCAATTTACGGTATTCAATACTTTAGCAAAGTATTCTGGGTAACCATTTTTCCACCAACCAACACGAGTTTTATCCGGATAATATATCCCTGCTAGATATGTACCTTGTAATGAATCACCTGAATATTTTTCCTCAAAATTACCTCTTAATCCCATATAGCCATTTCCCAAACTACATAAGCTTTCGGTAATTCTATTCCATTGTTTAAAAAAGCCCTTCTCAATAATTTTCCATTCGTGGTGTTCTATATAAGACTTCATAAGAATTGATATTATAATTTTATAAATAAATCTAGGTTTTGATTTTTAAAATCCTTAATTACAAGGTGTGCTTTACCCAAATTATCAACACTACCTACTCCTACACAATACATATTAGCAGCTAGTGCTGCTTCTACTCCTTTAGGAGCATCTTCAAAAACAATACATTCTTTGGGTTGCACATTTAATTTTTGAGCTCCTAATAAAAATACTTGAGGATCTGGTTTTCCTTTAGTAGTATGAGTACCATCAACAATGACATCAAACAAATCCGCCAATCCTACTTTATTAAGAATGGTTAAAGCATTTTTGCTTGCAGAACCTAATGCAATTTTAATTCCAGCTTTTTTAAGTAATAATAAAAAATCTTTCACTCCTGGTAATATTTCTGATTCATCCATTTGAGCAATTAATTTTAAATAATTTTCATTTTTTTCATTTGCTAAATCGGCTTTAATATCATCACTTTTTTCAATCCCTCCTATTTTTAAAATTATATTTAAAGAATCTAATCTTCCAACACCTTTTAAACTTTCGTTTTGTTCTTCAGAAAAATCAAACCCTAAAGATTGTGCTAATGTCCTCCAAGCCTTATAATGGTATTTTGCAGTATCTACAATTACTCCATCCAAATCAAAAATGCAAGCACTTATTTTATTATTCATTATTTATATTATTCTCTTATTGTAATAGATGTTATTAGCAAATATAATTTTATTTTACGTAGTGTCAAAATGACACTAAGTTTTTTTATTATTTTAATTAAAAATAAATTCTTCACACTTATTTTAATAAATCAACCATAACTAAAAACAAATATTTGTATTTGTTAAAACAGGTTTATAAACATTATATTTTTATTAATATATAATAATTTATTATTC
>JAHDBK010000513.1 GCA_020630455.1 Saprospiraceae bacterium | reverse complement strand
TACTTATTCTTTTCTTCTTTTCTTGTAAATCAAGTGATATAACTACTTCTCAGCTAATGAAAAGAGAACTGGGCAATTTTAATGAAGTTGAATTATACATTTATAACTCAACTTTTTTTAAAAATAAAATAAAAGATAAATTTGACGGAAATAATTGTATATCAAGTATTGGTAATTATTCTTATTTATTAAGTTACAATTCTAAAGAGGATTTTTCATTTGAAAGAATTTTAAAAAATAAAACAATATCTAATAAAGATATTAAGAAAGGAGTCTTAGAGGATTATATAGAAGAAAATATTAATAAAAATTATAAAAATCATACTCTTTTTTTAGTAAGCAGATGTATGTCTGACCTCTCACTAAAACCAATAAAATGTCCAGAAACATTGAAATTAAATAAATTGACAAAGAGATTGAAGCAAAAAAAGGAAATTAAATTAGTTTTTAAGTTTATAAATTGTTCTGAATCTATTGAATAAATAATTGATAAAGAAAATTCTTTATTATTACTTGTAAACTTATTGTAACAAATAAAGACTCTTCCTTAATCTTTAGTCTAAAAAATACTACGCTTTTTGAACCAATATTTGTACTTTTGCGGTTGATAAAAGAAAAAATATATGAAATTATCATACAATTGGCTAAAAGAATATTTGGATTTGAATCAAAGTCCCGAAGCAATAGGAGACCTTTTGACGGACATCGGATTAGAAGTTGAAGGAATGGAAACCGTTGAATCTGTAAAAGGAGGACTCAAAGGCTTGGTCGTTGGAGAGGTGACTTTTAAAGACAAACACCCCGATGCAGATAAATTGTCTATCACTAAAGTGAATGTAGGAAAAGAGGAGGAATTGCACATCGTTTGTGGTGCTCCTAATGTGGCTCAAGGTCAAAAAGTGATTGTAGCCACTATTGGGACTATGCTTTATCCTATTGATGGAGAACCATTCAAAATCAAAAAAGGAAAAATAAGGGGGCAAGTATCCGAAGGAATGATTTGTGCAGAGGACGAAATTGGTCTAGGACATTCTCATGATGGTATAATGGTCTTACCAAAAGAAACCACTATAGGAACTCCAGCTGCTTCTTATTTTGATTTAGAAAATGATATCGTATATGAAATAGGGTTAACGCCTAATCGTTCAGATGCCACTTCGCACATTGGCTCTGCTAAAGATTTATTAGCTGCTTTAAGAATTAGAAATAATGATTCCCAAAATATTAAAATGCCTAGTGTTGATGACTTCAAAATCAATTCAACTACGGGAAATATTCAAGTAAAAGTAGAAAATACCGAGAGCTGCCCTAGATATGCTGGTTTGTTAATTGAAGGAGTAACCGTTAAAGAATCTCCTTCTTGGTTAAAAAACCGTTTAGTATCTCTAGGCTTAACGCCTAAAAATAATATTGTAGATATTACCAATTTCATTTTACATGAATTAGGACAACCGCTTCATGCTTTTGATGCTGATAAAATTGAAGGAAATACCCTTATTGTTAAAAACTTAGCTGAAGGTACGCCTTTCACTACACTTGACGAAATAGAACGTAAATTAAGCAGTGAGGATTTGATGATTTGCGATGGCAACTCTAATCCAATGTGTATTGGTGGCGTCTTTGGAGGTATTCATTCTGGTGTTACAGAAAATACGCGAAATATTTTCTTGGAATCGGCTCATTTTGATGCTATTTCTATTAGAAAAAGTAGTAATAGACATTTATTAAGAACCGACGCAGCCAAGACTTTTGAAAAGGGAAGCGACCCTAACATTTGTATTTATGCATTGAAAAGAGCGACTTTACTCATTCAAGAACTGGCTGGCGGAAGCGTCAATTCTGATATTATTGATATTTATCCTAATATTATTAATAAAAATAAAGTCGCTATTAGATACCAAAGAATCAATGATTTGATTGGAAATGACTTATCTAAGAATGATGTAAAAGATATTTTAAACGCTTTAGAAATAAAAGTTGTTTCTGAAAATGATACCACTTTAGAAGTACTCATTCCTACTAATAAAGTAGATGTTACGAGAGAGGCCGATGTAATAGAAGAAATTTTAAGGATTTATGGTGTGAATAGAGTAGAATTACCGACGCAAATCAGAAGTGCCTTGACTTATGCTCCTCAACCAGAACCTTTCAAAATAAGAAATGTAGTTGGTGACTTATTGGCGTATAGTGGTTATAATGAAATCATGGGACTTTCGATTACTGAGTCTAAATATTTCAAGGAGATGTTACCAATAGATGAAAATAAATTGGTTTTTATTAATAATACTTCTAATATGCACTTGGATGTAATGCGTCCATCTATGTTATTTTCTGGATTAGAAGCCATTCGTCACAATCAAAATCGAAGAAACCCAGATTTAAAATTCTTTGAATTTGGTGCTTCGTACATCAAGGAAGAAAAATATATTGAAAATCAACATTTGACCTTGTTTTTAACAGGTCAAGCTCAAGCAGAAAATTGGTTAAATAAAGATAAAGAACAAGTTTCTTTCTATCACTTAAAAACTAAGGTACAGCACGTTCTAAAAAGGCTGGCTCTTTCTGGTTTTCAAGAATCTGCTAGCGATTCTGCAGTTTTAGATTGGGGATTAAAATGGCACAGAGGTCCTAATTCAGTAGTAGAATTTGGAAAGGTAAAATCCAAAATTACTAAGGCAATGGATATTAAACGCCCCGTTTTTTATGCTGATTTCAATTGGGATTTAATTATGAAAGCATTGAAAAAACACAAAATACAATTTGCCGAAATCAATAAATTTCCTTCAATGCGTCGCGACTTAGCATTAGTCGTAGATAAGGGAGTGAAATTTGGAGAAGTAGAAACCATAGCAGGTAAAACAGCTAAAAAACTATTAACTTCAATTGACTTATTCGATGTTTTTGAAGATGAAAACAAATTGGGTAAGGGCAAAAAGTCTTATGCCATTTCTTTGGTTTTTGAAGATAAAGAAAAAACCCTTAACGATAAGCAAATTGATAAAATCATGAACCAATTGATTCAGCAATATGAAGAAAAATTGGGTGCATTGATTAGGAAATAATATTTAACAATTAGAGCATGTTTATAGACAATCAGATAATAGACTATAGACATTAGATTTTTCTAATAAGTGAATAATAAAGAAATTTCTTTATTATTCACTTATTAGAAATAAAATTTTTACCACTTTATTAAATGACTAACTATAAAAATTTATCACAATGAAAATCAATAGATTGAGGTTTTGGCGAAATAAATATT
>JAHDBK010000512.1 GCA_020630455.1 Saprospiraceae bacterium | reverse complement strand
TCCTTGTGCATAAGAGCAAAAGAAACATCATCAGAAACCATAAAATATTTATCATCTAAAGCTTTCATGTTTTTAAAATGATAGGTATTTAAAATTTCATTGTTTTCATCAATAAGATACCATTCTTTACCATTTCCAGCTAATACTTTTTCATTGTCTAAAATATGTAACCATTTGTATTCTGGAGGGATGATAAATTTGTTTTTAGAAATATCAAATAAGCCAGATTGATTTTCATTAACTTTTATTTTCAATTTATCCCCCCATGCATTATTAACTTGATGTATATTCTGTTTGATTTCTGCTACTACTTCTCCATTGTGATTAAGAATTAGATTCCTTTCACTTCCTGTACCAATATTTTCTTTTCTTGCAAAAATATATGGCGTTCTCATAGCTTTTAGTTTTGAATATTGAGGCTCAATAAGTTTGCCATCAGTATTTATAAAACCGGTAAGATTACCTTTTTGTATCTTAGCAATTCCATCATGAAAATTATAGGTATAATCCGTATTATAAACATAATGAACAATCCCTTCTTTATTGAGATAAGCAACTGCAGATTTATTCAAATCAACCAAGGTTATGATATTTTCATGATAAGAAAAGGTACTTCTTGCTTGGAAATGTGTGGCAGGTATTTGCTCTCCTGATTCAGTAGTGAAAAAACAATCCTCTTTTCCTTCACAAAATTGCTTTAAAAAATAAGAGTATTCTGGGTCTGTCTTTTTTTCGACGGTATGAATTTTATTACCTGATTCATCAATAAAAAACTTTTCATCATTTAGTGTGACCAATGCTCTTCCAAATCGAAAAGCTTGTACTTTATCATAAATCGCAGGAATTATAAAAGCTCCACTTTCATCAATATGCCCCCATTTATCATCTAATTTAGCGGTATAAAGAGATTTATTTTCAATTACTTTATTATTATCATTATTAATAATAAATGAATATGAAATGAATAATATAGAAATGGTTAAGATGGGAGCTAATACTTTGTTAAGATTCATTTTTAATTAGTTTAAATAACTAACATACTAGTTAGAAATAATTGATTAGAATGCAAAGTTTAACGATATGGTATAATTGGAGTGTTGTTTTTGTCCAGTTAAAAGGACAAAAGAACCATCGTTTTGTTGCAAGAAGATTCTCCTTGGAGCATTATCATACATCAATCTGTAATTTAAGCTTATAAAAAAGTTATCTTCTATATCAATTTGTAAACTCGTATAAAAATCTAAAAAGTAATCATAGAGTTTATCATCTGGGTTTGTAGTATCAAATACATTGCCAATTGGCAATTTGAAAAAAGGATAAATTTTCAATTTATAACCATCTTTAGGTTGCCAAGTGAGGGAAGGACGAATTTCCCATCTTAATTTATTTGTAGCATCAAAAGCAACATTCATAATGCTGTCTTTTTGATTGAAAAGGATTTCATTTTCAGCAAATGCTTGTTCTAATTCATAATAAAAACCCACTAAAAGAGCCAAACGCAATTTAGAATATTGCTTGCGGTTTGTCCTTGAAAAACGTTCTCTTGTATTCACTAAAACATCAATATCATTCTCATTTAAATCAAGTACACTTTCTTTCAGATAACATGTTTCCAAACACCTTCTCAAATCATTTCCATAAATATCATATTTAGGAATATTATCTAAATCTGCTTGGTTATCATTACCTGCTTGAGTTAGTTTTTTTGAATAAAAATTAAAAATCACTCCTGCGCCTGTTTCATAGCGTTGTTCAATACCTAGAAAGCTATTATTAAATCGTTTGATAAATAAGAAGTTCTCTAACCACAATCCATCCGATTTTTTTTCTGCCTTTGGAATATATGGATGGAAATCATAGGACATATCAACGTTGGATAAGTTTTCGCTAAAAAATCCATTTTGAATGGTCGTTTGTATTTGCAAATTAAAATCCAATTCTGAAGGATATGCTCCCATATCCATAGAGCCACTAACTCCTAAATCAAATAAATTATTCAAGTCATTTTCGCTTCCGCTAAATGAAAAACCTGCATCACCGTTCAAACTCCTTTCATCTTTGATATAATCATTCAAAAAATTAAGAAGACCTTTCATCTCAACAATTTCTGCCGAATCTTTACTGAAAGTTTCTTTATCTTCATCTTCTATTACGAAAATATTTTGTTCATTGACTTTATTATAAACAGATTTGAAATCTTTATCACTTCCTTGTGAAAAAGAGAGGTTGGACGTAAATGCCAATAATATTATAATAATGATGTTTTTCATGCTTTTGGAATTATAATTATTGTAAGCCTATACTTTTTAAATATTCAAGTGTAAATCCATTAGTAGGAGTGGGGTATCCTCTATCTTTAATATAATTATTAATGGCTTTTTTAGATTGAGCATCTAATTTACCAGTGACTTGTATTTCATAACCTTTTGCTAAAAGTTTATTTTGCAATGCCTCAATTTTTATAGTTTCATCACTTGCTTGATTAGACTTGGGAGATTGCCATTCAGACCAAGTACCTTTAGCTAGCCATATATTGGTTTGATCACTCTTAAAAAGATGTTCATAATCTTTTCTCAAATAGCCAATTTCTTCTTTTATTTTTACTTGCATCTTAGAAAACTCCTGCTCTTTTTCTTTGGATTGGTGTTTATCGTTTAAACTGGTATAAATCGTAGTTTTAAATATTTGAGCAGCTACATCTTTATAGCAAATAGTTACTTCTGTTCCTTCTTCATTACTTGAAGCAAAATAGGCTTTTTTATGGGCTGGACGGTATTCATATTCTAAAATTTCTTCTTTATAATCTACGCCTTTTTTCATAGAATCATCAATGCTTAATGTTTTAATTTTTTTGAAGGTGACAGCCTCCCATACAATAGGGAGTAAAAAGGCTCTTCTTTTAGAATCACTTCCTCCTTTTAGGCTTCTTTGATAACATTCTTCCTTATCTATAACCGTTTTGTCAATAAACTCTTCTAAAGTATAAACTTCGTCATAATCGTCATATCGAATATTATTTTTACCAATATCTTCTGCTTCATCTTGTGTTTCCTCAATTTCTTGATTAGAAATGGCATTATTTACATTATCGGGACTTTCGTTTTCACTTATATTCTTATTATTACAAGAAAAACAAATGATGCTGATAAGCATTAAATTAAATAGATTTTTTTTCATTTTGTTAAAATAAGTTTTTGATTAAAATATATAATGACATCTAGTACTTAGAGCATATTTAAAAATTTATCACAATGATAATCAATAGATTGAGGTTTTGGC
>JAHDBK010000511.1 GCA_020630455.1 Saprospiraceae bacterium | reverse complement strand
TTTTACTTCGAGGCTCCTCGGATGTAAAGCCAGCAAACGCCATGTGCCCACGTTGGCAGCAATTAGTATTCAACATTGTTTTCTATAAAAGATTCCAATTTGTAGTTTGAGATACTAGAAGATATACCTAATAGAGATTGCCTTAAAAAATGCTCCCTAATTTCAAAATGCTGTAAACCATGAACTTCACAGGTAGGAATATAAGATTTTCTTAGTATATCCATTCCGTCAACAACTTTTTTTGCAACTTCAAATAAATCCGTTTTTTCATTAACAGAAAATAATTTAAAGACAGCATTTTTGTGAAATAAAACTAAAAAATCCTCTCTCCTAGCAGCATCAAAATCACTATGTTTTTCTATAGTACTATATCCATTATATCTTGAATAACCAATGTCAATAAAAGGGTTTCTAATCTTTTTTTTAAAAAAATCTAAATCTTTTATGAGCCTATTTTTAATTCGATTACTTGAACTTCTAAATATTTCTTTTTCTTTCTGATTAATAGATTTTTTTAATCGAAAAAAAGAGTAAAATACATTTTTGATTTCATAAGATGTTCTTGCCTTAATATATTTACTTGAAAAAAGAAAATATAAAACTTCATCTGTAGCATCTATAGAAATATTTGTAAGACTACAAGTAACAGATGTACTTCCCATAATAATAAAAACTGCTGCCAACATTTGCACACATGGCAAGTGGCTGTGATTTGAAAATATGGCTTGCGTTCAGTCGAAACTATGTATCTTGGCTGAATCGTTTGCTTTCGGCTCTCTGCATCAGCCACGTGCAAGTGTGCCATCATTAGCGGACAGCAAAAAACAAAATCACTGAATGGCAATTTACCAATTTTATTTAGCAGTTATTCCGAAAAAAGGAATTGGAGAATACTTAGGAGAAATTCCGAATAAATTGGAAGTTGACTTTCAAAAGAGGGCAGAAAATATATTGAAAAATGAAAAGGTGTTTGATTACTTTGAATTCATTCAACATAAAAGTTGGGAAATAGCGAATATAGATTCAAGAGAAATTATAAAAGAAATAGACCAGAAATTAGACAGAGCTGATTGGGGGAATGACCATGAATCTAATAATTGGAAAACAGAAACAAATGAAGTAGATAATGATTCTTGGATTTTAATTGATTCTAATCGTCATCGAATAAAAGAATTTACATTTCGAGCAGATTTACGACAACCCAAATTAAAATTCTTGATAGAAATGGTTAAATTGGCTAAAGAAAAGGAGTTACTTTTAATTGACAAAAATGGGAATTTAGTTGAACCTGAAATAGAAGATGTAATCAAATTAGTAAAAAAATCTAATGCTTACAAATATGTACAAAACCCAAATGTTTTTTTGGAAAAATAGCGTAAGTGAAATCAATTAAAGTGATTTTGATAACTTGGACTAAAAGAGTATTTTACTGAGCTTTCGATTAACAGTTCCTTTTTCAGGTTTGGTGAATAAATAAAGAATTCAAAAGTGGGTAAATAAATTGTAGATTGGAAACCGAAATTAAAGCCGATCCGCTAACAATGTACACTGCTCAATTTGCCTATTTCTTGGCTTTTGGGTTTTGGCTTTCGGGAAAAATGGTTATTTTGAATTATCATTTTCAATTTAGTTTCGGTGAATTCATAGGCAACTTGGCATTGTACTTTCGTTGAGCGACATCATTTATTAAAATTTTTGGTTAATCTTTTTTCCTCGTAAAAATGGAAATCTCGGCTCAGTTTTGTTGCCTGTCTAAAGCCAGATAAACTCATATTTGGCAAAAAATCATTCTAAAGACTGAAATAGTTGTAAGAAAATCTGCCAGCCCTTTTGGATTTTCGATAATAGAAAATATTGGTAAAAAATGTGTCTATATTTGTATGAAAACCGCTTGTAATTGTGAGTAAAGAAATACGGAGAAATATGAAATTATAAGAGATGATTTCTTCCAAAAAAAATTGTGAACAGGTGAGTTTGCTGGAACAGAAAATGAAAGGAAAAGGTAATCAAAAATCTAAAAAAATGCCTCACCAGTTCACTAACTTGCAGAAATTCAATTTGAAAAATGAGTTAAATTCGTGAAGCAAAACCATGATACAAGAATAAAGTGAATCTGTAATGCTAAAAGTAGTCAATCGAAATAGAAGATTCGTAAGAATAGACTGAAAAAATAGAGCGAAATTACAAATGGAAAACAAGCGGTTGATTGGATGGAAAAGACACATTTTTGATGGGAAATAAATTGATGATTCTAAGGGAATGCCGCCCGCAGTTTTTCGTAAAGAAAAATAGAGTTCGAAAATGCTTTTCCTTGGTGTTCTCACTCGCATCTAAACGAAAAATACGACTCAATACATTCCATTTTCACTCTCGGCTGAACCTGTGTACGGAGTACAGAATTTAAAACGTCGCTCAACATTGTGTACAAGCTGATGGCGCATCTTTAGCTTTCGTTTTTTATTTCGGGCGAATAAAGGTAATTTTGACTGTACATTTCTATTTTTGGTCGCCTCGTATAATGCGCCATCACGTGTACACCGCCGTTGGCAGCAATAATTTTTAACTAGATTTGGTAAATCATTTGAGCCTGTCTAAAGCCAGATGAACTCGTAGAATAGAGAAAATTCGGTTTAGCGTCTTCTCTCCTACCTGGGAAAAAATTTAAAAAGATATTCGTTAAAAAATTCCCCACGCTTGATTTTCGTAAGAAATCTTTTTGCCTTGCAGCTAGTAATTTGAATAGAAAATAGTTTTTAAAAATCCGTTTCCAGTTTGGGCAAAAAGGGAAAAAGTCATGCCCACAGCTGCTTTCCATTTCCTAGCTTTTTTAGGGATAATTGCTATTAAAAATTTTGGTTTCCCTGAAAAAAATCTAGGAAGCCTCCAATTGCTGTTCGCATTTTCATTTCGTCTTTGCTCATAGTTTCGGGAAATAGAAAAAAGGAAATTTTAGTCCTAAAAAAATGGATAAAAGGAATCTAGCAGCAAGGCAAAAAGGGTGAATTTTAAAAAAGGAATGATTGATAAAAAAACGCTTGATTTTGTCGGGCAGAATTGCTTTCTAAAAGGTGAGTTTGAATAAAGAAAATGGATTTCATCTTAGTCTGAATTGCTAAAAAATCCGTCAAAATCAAGCTCAATAATTTGTAAAGAATTGCTCGCCCTCAGATGATTGGTTCATAAAAAATGTTTGTAAAAAGGGCTTTTGTTGAGTTTCTGTCCTCGCAACTCGGTGAAAAATATGCGATTTATGTCAACAGTTTCATTTTTTCGGCTGAAAAAGA
>JAHDBK010000510.1 GCA_020630455.1 Saprospiraceae bacterium | reverse complement strand
TTTGATTCAAAAATATTATAAAAAATATTCCTAATACAATTGGATAATAAATTAAATTTTTCATGATTTTTTAATTGAGTGATTTTATTGAAATAAATTGCAATTACAAAATTACATGAGATAATAGGTGTTATGAACCACATGATGATGTGGTTTTGATGTGGTTTTTTGTTAAAATGTATTAAATATTATTACTAGAGGAAGTTTATAATTTCTTTTTCAAGAAGACAGTGAAGCCATTATCTTGCTTTATTCCTAAAGTAGCTTGTATTTGTTCGGCTCTCATTTTCATATTGGATAGACCTAAACCAGAGGAAGTAAATTTCTTTTTTTGAGGATTTCCATTATCATGAATTGAAAATTCTAAGATATTATTTTTAATTTGTAAAATAATATGTACTTGACTCGCATCAGAATGTTTGATAATATTCGTAATGGCTTCTTTAAAAATAAGGTATAAGTTTTGTCTTAAATCGGTGGGTAAATTATTATTTTCTATAATTCCATTTTTGGTAAATTGAAAAGAAATATTTTTAGTTTCTAATGTTTCTTGTGCAAATTCATTTATCCGATCAATTAATGATTTCCAATTGTCTTTTCGAGCATCCATTGCCCAAACGGCATCTCTCATTCTTGACATTGCAGAACGACTTAATTCACTAATGCGAGAAATTTTTTCTTTATTTTTTTCTGAAACCGTATATTCTAGAATTTCAGATTGCATGGCTAAACCAGTAAGAATAGATCCCACGTCATCATGTAAATCGCTAGATATTTTTGTTCTTAATTTTTCGATAGCAATTCTTTTTTCTAGTTGTTGTTTAAAATAATTTCTAATGATTAAAAATATAATAGAAGATAAAAACAAAATACTTAAAACATAAAACCACCACGTTTTATACCATGCTTGATGTACAATAATTGGAATGGACAAAATATGATTACTCCAAATATCTCCACTAGCGGCTCCTTTTATTTTTAAAGTATATTTTCCTGGAGGAAGACTAGTATATTTTACAAAATTTTCTTTTTGTGGAGGAGACCATTTTGTATCATAGCCTTCTAATATATAAGAAAATGTATGTCTATGAGTATGATTAAAATTTAAAATAGCAAATCCTAATTGTAACATTTTATCATTATAATCTAGTTCTATTTTTTGATTCCAATTTTGAAGAAAATTAAAATGAAATAAAGAATCGGTTTGTCCATCTAAAATAGAATAAGATGTCAATTGAAGTGGTATTTTATTTTCAATTTTCTTTTTTATTTTCTTTTTTTGTAATAAAGAGTCTGGATGAAAAATGTATAAACCATTAAAGCTACCGACGGCAATTTTATTATTTTTTAATTTTAATAAATGCCTTACTGCTCCACCAGCATAAATACCTTCTTCTTCAGAAAATTTTATAAATTCTTTAGTATTAAAATTATAATAATTAATTCCTTTATTATCTCCAAACCAAAAAGCAAAGTCTCCTTCAGGTAATATGTTATAAATAGCATGTAAATCTAAATCATCTTTATGTAAATAATGTTTTAATTTTCCTGTTTTAGTATTGAGCAAACCTATTTGCGAAGGGTTTGTTATCCAAATGTAATCTTCATTTAAATATTTGGTGCCCAACCAATAATTATTGATTTTTATTTTTTTATTATTATATTCTAAGGTATCATTTATTTGTTGTGTAATTCCTTCTTTGGGATGGAGTTGAAAGATTCCTTCATTGGTTCCTAACCATAAATTACCATTTTTAGCTTCACTTATATTATGAACGAGTGTATGATCGAAATTAATTAAACCTCTTGGGTCTTTATAATTGCCTTCAAATTCTAAAGTAATAGGATTTAATTTTGCAAATAAATTTTTATTTCCACCTAAATCTCCACACGCCCAAATGTCACCATTTTTTTGTCTAAATATTTGATGAATAGATCTTATAGGATATTTTTTTTTATTTAAAACAAGAGTAGAATCAAAAGAATAATAAATACTCCAAGTAGAGTGCATTTTAATGTAGTCATCTACATAGGTATAATATTTTCCTTTTTGATTAAAAAAAGGAAGGACTTCTACATTTTGAGTGTTTTTTTTAAGTCTAAAAAGAAATCTATTATCACCAAAATAAAGATCTCCTTTTTTGTCTTGTCCTAAAGAACCAATGGCGGACATTGTTACCCCTGCTTCATCAAAAAAATCGACTACCTTATTAATAAAAGGATTTTTATTGTCTTCATATAAGGGATGGTTTTTATTATTGGTATTGACTAAATAAGATTCAAAATAATTTTCTTTTTCTGTAATTTTAAAAATGCCTCCTCGTTTATTGCCCCAAAAATTTCCATCTTTATCTATCATAAGCGATTTTATATCACCCCCTTTTCCTCCTAAATTCTTTACTAATTCTTTTCTAAAAGAAATGAATTCACCTTTTAGTTCATCATATAAATATAAATAAGAATCTTTTGTCCCAAACCACAATCTATTTTTTTTATCTCTAAAAATAATAGTAATATGTCTTCCTTTTATTTGGGGATTATTACATTTATCTTTCACACTAAAATTACCTGAAATAGGATGTTGAATATATCTTTTATTTTGTGTATCATATATTTCAAATGTATCATTTTTGAAACGCCATATATCTCCTTTGTTATCTATTCTATAAACAAAACAAGGGGAATTTGTATCAACGCTTTTATCCTCTAGAAATATTTCTTCTCCTAGTTTTTTTAAAATAGTTAAATCTTTATATTTTCCACAAAAATAAAATTGATTATTTATTTCTTTAAAACAATACTCCCATTCAAAATTGTCTTTTATTATTTCAGGATTTAGATTAAAGATAAATTCAATATTGTTTTTATTTTTTAATTGATAAACGGGATGTGTATTATTAGAAAGATTAGTCGTAAAAATCCATATTGTGTTGTTATCTTCTTCATCTTGATGCAAATAATTGATAGTATGATATTGAGGAATTTCCCATGTTTTTTTAATTTCTTTATTTACAATATTAAAAAAAGAAAGATGATTCTCTACAATAAATAAAAAACTTTCATCATTTAAAATAAGATTATTTATAAGTGAATATGTAAGTTTTTTTTTCCTCATTGTTTTTTGTAAGCCCAAAGGTTCTACTTGATGACCATTAAATCTAAAAATTTCAGAATGATTTACAAACCAAGGGAAGCCCAAAGGGTCTATTAGTAATTGAGAAGTATAAGATGAATGAGGGTATTCAATTTCAAAATTAGCAACTTGAGAAAAAGATATTTTTATCCCA
>JAHDBK010000509.1 GCA_020630455.1 Saprospiraceae bacterium | reverse complement strand
TATTTAAGATAAAGTTCTAAAAATATTTTAAAAATATGAGTGATAAAAAAAATAACTTAAGCGGATTTGCTGAACAACGTAAATGGCACCATTTAAATGCTGAAAACTCTTGGACAATGTTTAAAGTGGTCTCTGAATTTGTTGATGGATTTGAACGATTGAACAATATTGGTCCTTGTGTTTCTATTTTTGGTTCTGCTAGAACTAAGTCAGAACACAAATATTACAAAATGGCTGTTGAAGCCGCTGAAAAATTAACTGAAGCAGGTTTTGGTATCATCACAGGTGGTGGACCAGGAATCATGGAAGCAGGAAATAAGGGAGCATCTAATAGCAATGGTACTTCAGTAGGTTTAAATATCGACCTTCCTTTTGAACAATTTAATAATGTATATATAGATAGAGATAAAATTTTAAATTACAATTATTTCTTTATCAGAAAAGTGATGTTTGTTAAATATGCTCAAGCTTTTGTTGTGATGCCTGGTGGTTTTGGAACACTTGACGAGCTGTTTGAAGTATTAACTTTGATTCAAACTAAAAAGATTTCCAAGGTTCCTGTTATTTTAATGGGCGAATCGTTTTGGGGAGGGATGAAATCATGGATTAAAGACGTGATGTTAGACCAAGAAAGCAACATTAGCCCAGAAGATATGGATTTAATTCCTATTACTGATGATGTGAATGAAGTTGTAAAATATATTACTGATTTCTATAGTAAAGACGCTGGAAGATTGAGTCCAAACTACGAATTATAAATAATGAATAGATAAGGAAATATAAAGAGTTTTCTTTATATTTCCTTATTCATTTATTCCCCAATCATATTCCAAAAAATCCACTTTATTTTCTTGATTCAATTCTGGTTTATATTTTTTAATATAATTTAAAACACCTCCTTTTTCATTAAAATCACTATTGAACCAATCAAATATTTTAGAGAGTTTTGTTTCGTTTTTATTAATAATATTTTTATTAGAATTATTAATAAAATAATGAGTTTGTTCCTCTAATTGTTGTTCTAATTTTTCAGATTTATAGGCTTGATTTCTCAATTTTGGGCAAGAGATTGAAGCACAATTTATAGCAAAATGTATACGAGGTTCTTCAAATTGTTTTCTTAAAATTTCATGCTCTACTGTATTCAAATCAAGTGCAATATTTCCTATTTTAAAAAACTTAATATCCCAAGGAGAATTAATCATAGGTAAGCCATCACTAATATTTTTAATACTTTTTATAGGATAATTATCAATAATTAAATCAATAGTAAAAGCATTATAAACATTAATCCAATAAGCTAATTTCTCTTCTTCTAACCAATTATTAGCAGGTGGGTTTTCACTTAATTTTTTTAAATACTCTTTGAATATTATACTATCTTGAATGAAAGCTATATAATTTACTTTGCCTAATTCATCAACATTTTTTACTAATAGAGAATCCCATTCATTGTGGTTAATTTTTGGGTTAAAATCAATTTCTAAACCTGCCAAATCTACTGATTCTCCCTTTGTTTTTTTAATCCAAGATAATATTTTTAAACTTACATCATTGAAATTTAGTTTGTGATATTTAATATATCCTAAAGAAATAAGGATAATTATTAAGAATGAAAAAAGTATAATTTTTCTCTTTTTCACATTCATCATTTTTAATAAAAAATAAAGAGATTTCTTTATTAATATTTAATTAATCAATAATTTTTGAATATAATATTTATCATCAATTTTTAGTTTTACAAAATAAATACCAATAGCCCAATTTTCTGTAGAAATTACATTTGTGTTATTCCATCTGCCTTGTATTTGTCCTATATTATTATAAATTTCAATATTAATAATTTGATGATTATATTCAATATTAATTGATTCACCTTGATTCAAAAAAGTAGGGAACAAGTGGACTTGATTTTGAGTATTCAAATCTTGAACATCTATTGTTGAATTGATATTGAGTACTTGTGAAGTTTCACCTACTACATCTATACAATTGGTTTCTATAACGGCAATGCTTCCCATTCCACCATTCCATTGTATTTGAATTTGGCTACCATTTTGACTGATGATATTTCCATTATCTACTTCCCAACAATATGTTGAACCTAAATTATTGGGTACAGCATAAGTATAAACTTGAGATGTATTTACATTCGTATCTCCTAGAGGAATAGGGGTTTCAAATTGCATTGTTTTGAATAAAAATTCGTGTCCTTGAGTCCAAACGGGTTCCCAATTATCATTAGGAAATGTAATGATTCCATCTGGTAAACCATAAAAAAGGTGTCCTTCCCCTGGATATAAATAAAATTCATTATAAATATTTTTATTATTCATATCAATATGAATAGCATCTGAAGAATGCAAATAAGGAAAAGTCAATTGAAAATCATTAATAAAAGGATAGCCTTCATCATAAGGAACAATGATATCATCTTCTCCATGAATAATGAGTGTTGGAATTTTTTCATTAGCATCAATGATATCCAATCCAAAAATGCCTCCCCATAAGTCTATAACTCCTTTTATATCAAAGGCATGTTGAAAATCATTACCCGAGCAATCGAGACAGCCCATGTCAAAATTTTCTAGAGGAATACCATAAGTCGCTGGGAATCGTTCGGGCTCTTCCATGAATGCGGTATGTAATGCTATAATTGCACCAGCACTTTCACCTCCTAAATATATGTGATTAGGGTCAATTCTAAATTGGTTTTGATATTCTAACATATATCTTATTGCAGCTCGTGCATCTTGAATTCCTCTATAAGTTGCCCTTAAAGCACTATCATCACTCAAAGCATTAAGTCCTAATCTATAATCAACTGCCACAGCTACATATCCATACCTTGCCAAACTATCACACCAAGCCACAATATCAGCATGTTTGCGGTCGCCAATTACAAAAGCTCCTCCAAAAAACATGAAAACAACTGGTCTTTTATCTAAATTATCTCCATAAGGTTCATAGACATCTAATCTAAAATCAAATTCTAAGGGAATATTTAAAACATCATAAACATCGGCAGATGAATAGACCAATCCTTCTGTAACTACAGAGGTGGGAAAAACTGCTTTTTGATAGCGTTCAGATTCGCAATTTTGTGCTACTACAAATTGAAAGATGAATATAAATATAATGGAACTAAAATATATTTTTTTCATGTTTAAATATTTTAAATATAAAAGATGTTATTACGAAAAATTGATTATAGCTAAATTGTCTTTTTAATTATATCCTTCGTTATTCCTCTCAACCATAGCTAAGGCTATGCTTTTCGAGTAATGCC
>JAHDBK010000508.1 GCA_020630455.1 Saprospiraceae bacterium | reverse complement strand
CGGCATTATAAAGTCGTTCTCCTCCAAAATCTGGAGTCTTAAAAAATAGACTAACCATTAATTTGATGAAGGCAGGCATAGTCTCTTTGTTTTGAGTGACATTTGTTTTGTTGTTTCCAGGATGTACATTTAAGAATTTCACTGACTTCCAATCATCTTGAGCGGCAATGTTATTCATAAGTAACATCACCGCTAATTTTGATTGAGAATAAAGCTTAATTCCAGAGGTGAAATTTTGGTTAAAAATTCTCTTCGTATCTAATTTAAGCTTATCTAGTCCTTGCGTAACAGTTGTTATCACTTTGGCATCATCCGATTTAAGAAGCAATGGTTTCAGCTCATTGGTTAATAAATAAGGCGCCAATGTGTTGACTTCAAAATGTAACTCATTTCCTTGCTTCGAAGCCTTTCTATCTCCTTTCATTATAGCTACCCCTGCATTATTGAAAAGACGGTCAATTTTATTCCAAGAAGCTTGAATGTCTTGAGCGACTCTAATTACTTCATTCTGAACACTCAAATCAGCATAGAAGAACTCAATTCGACTTATATCTAGTGAGTCTGTAAGACCCTTCCTACGATTCTCATTTCTAACAATTAGTCCAATTTTATGACCTTCTGCCAGAAGTTTTTTTGTTAATTCAAGTCCTATTCCGGAATGTCCGCCTGATATTATTACGTTTTTCTTCATGAGATGAATTTGATTTTGAGATTACAAATATGTAGATTTGGTATACAAATAACAAGTACCTACTTTTAAGTATGGTACTTACAAAAAAGTAACTAAAACTGATATTCAATTACTTAATATGATTCCAAATACTGAAAATTCTAAAAAATATTTTCAATGCCCGCTTACAAATGCTATGAATGTAATTGGAGGGAAATGGAAAATTGTCATTCTTGGACACTTATTGAAGAAAGAAAAAAGATTTGGAGAACTAAAAAAATCAATTCAAGGAGTAACTCAAAAAATGCTTACTCAACAACTTCGAGAACTTGAAAAGGATGGAATTGTGCATAGAGAAATATATAAAGAGATTCCTCCTAAGGTTGAGTATAGCCTAACAGATTTTGGAAAGTCATTGGAACCTATTATTAATCAATTATGGTCATTTGGAGAAGAAGTAATTGAAAATAAAACGAAAGTTTAATACTATGTAAAAGCTATTAAAAACAAAGAACATGGAAAGAATTAATTTGAAAATTCTATCTTTGTGGTCTGTTATATTAATTCAATATATTATCTGAGTCTTTCTACAAAAAGACAATCTCCACAAAAAGGAGTAATTAAGGCACAAGAATCTTCTGATTTTTAGTGTCCAGATAATAATATCCAGTTATTTTATCCAACTCTTAAATATAATTAATTGGTTTAAAACCGATTGATTTATCACTTTGTAATGTGTTCAGCATTTCAATATGTGATGATAATACAATGATTCAAAATGAATACTAAACAGTTAATAAGCAGAAATATAGAAAATTTTTACAATAAGGCTTCCGAAGAAACCAGACTCGACGAAGGAATGGGAGTTTTCGAATTTGAAAGAATTAAATCACTAATAGAAAAATATATTCCAACTACATCTTCAAAAATAATTGATGTCGGTGGTGCAAAAAAAGGGCATCAAGTCCATTTGGTAGAGCCAGTTTTTAAGCACATTCAAATTGCCCAAAATAGGAGTAAAAGATTGAAGAATAAGTTTTCGGTTCAATTGGGCGAAGCTCGAAAATTGGAATTTCCAAATAATTATGCAGACCTGATAATATTACACGGCCCTCTTTATCACCTTCAAAAAAAAGAAGACAGAGATTTAACTATTTGTGAAGCTAAACGGGTTTTGAAAAATGACGGGATTATATTAGGTTTCGCCATTAATTATACTGCATCGACTTTGGTTGGACTTTTAAATGGCCTAATTCATAAAAACTCGTTTTTTGAAATGTGTAAAGAAGAATTAACAACAGGAATGCACAATCCACCAGATGATTTTCCTTGGCTTTTAGCTGAAGCATATTATCATAAACCAGAAGAACTAGAAAACGAATTTATAAATGAAGAATTAACTCATCTTAATACTTATGCTGTTGAAGGTATGGCTTGGTTGGATAAAGATTACTTTGCTAATATGCTGAACAACAAAAAGAAAAAGAAGCTGCTGGAACTTATTAAGATAACAGAAAACGATAGATATCTTTTGCCTTTCAGCCCACATATGATGATAGCTGTAAAAAAACAAACTACTTATGGAAGATAAAGACAGATACTTTAAAGCTTTGGTTGAAAATAACGGAAAATTGAATGAAATCGACCTTGGAGAAAACATTGGAATTGATGAAGAAGAAACAAGAAAAATAATTGTAGAACTTCTATTGGAACATAAAATTGAATATATGGAAAATGGTTCTTGTAATTATGGACTTAATAAAACAACGAAAAGAAAAAATAAAAGCAGGTAATAATGTATAAAAGTAATGGCGCTTTTGGTGTTAACCAAAAGTGTTATAGCTTTTAATTTAGTAAAAAAAGAAGTGATGAAATATGTTAATAAAACATTACAATTTGTAAAATGGGAAAGTTAACAGAAAAGAGTGAGGTTTAATAAAAGTAAAACTTTCTCCAGAGAAGCATCTAAGTTTTAGTTTTATAAATCTATAACAAACAAAGAAAATGTATTGAATACTTTTCTAAGGTTTATTATCTTGTAGTTCTTTTGTAACTTCTACCTGTAAATAAGTTAGCATTCAGTATTATACAGAATAATAAAATATGGAAAAACAAATAATAGCATACCTCTCAAAATATACTATAATTACGAAAGAATTAGAGAACGCTATCAAAGAAAGTGCGTTTTTCAGAAGTTATAAAAAGGGAGATGTTCTACTTAAAGAAGGTGGTTTTTCAAATGAATGTTATTTCATATTAGAAGGTTGTATTAGATGTTATTTTTTCAAAGATGGGGACAAAAAAACAATTGAATTTTATACCGAAGAGCAAATTGTTACTCCTGCCAATTATGCAAAATTAACACCCTCTAAGTATTACTTAGAGTGTATTGAAGATACTATAGTTAATGTTGCTAACCCTGCTTTGGAAAAAGAAATGTTTAACAAGTACCCACAATTAGAATCTTTATCAAGGATAATTGCTGAAGTTATAATAACAAAAAATCAAGAGACTTTTACTGAGTTTAAAACATCTAGCCCTGAAGAGCGATATTTATATTTGCTAAAAACAAGACCAAATTTAATGCAAAGAGCTTCTCAATATCAAATAGCTAGCTATCT
>JAHDBK010000507.1 GCA_020630455.1 Saprospiraceae bacterium | reverse complement strand
GATGTCGTTCCAGAATATGTTCCAATCAGAGGTGCTGTATCATCAACACCATCATATATGTATAAATAATCATAACCACTTTCGATATTAAATGAAGTAAAAGTCATGGTCACTTGAGTCGCATTTGTTGGACTTATCGTATATAACCATGTTTCATTATTTTGATAAGTCCCTATCTCTCCTCCTGAATCCGTAAATATTCCAGAGCATGAAGTTGTTGTATACGAACTGTTCAAACTACCTGTATTGATATACTCTGTACCATTATAAGAAGATGTACCACTTGAACAAACCGTATTCACGCCCCAAATATAAAGACCATCATTCGCTAATCCTCCTATATTTATACTAGTATTCGTAGTAGAATAATAATCCCAATTAGTTTCTAAAGATCTTCGAATTCTTAAAGTATAAGAAATAGCATTAGGAACAGGGTCCCAAGAGAATTGGCTTTCATTCAACGTAATGGCAGTTTCATTCAAATTGAGTGGTTCTTCACAAGCAGATGCAGTACTACAGGTCCATGAAGCATCCCAGCCAGATGCTGTTGTCCAACAATCTGTTCTGAATTCTAAAAACATCTCACCACTATTAGCAGTAATTGGAGAAGGAATGCTTGTACCATTTAAAACAGCAATTAAGGAATCATTATAAGAATCTCCATCATAAACGTATAAATAATCATAGTCAGTTTCTAAATTAAATGATGAAAATGACAAAGTAATAGAAGTAGCACCTGTAGGAGCTATTAAGTAAAATTCTCTCTCGTCATTTCCATAATTACTTGCTCCTCCTGGGTCTTGGAAAGTACCTGAACAAGCAGTATATGTATTTTGATTGACTAAATTATCTGGGTTTAATAAGTCATAAAAACGATTCCAATCCCAATACGGACCTGGGTCAACGTGAGTTTGATTAGCATAATGCTGATGTCCTTTTACTTTATAACAGCCATCACTTAATGGATATAATCCAGATATTCCATTTTCATCAAAAGTCCTAATAATAGGAATACTATATCTATCACAAATATCCGTAACTAAATCAGCAGATGTTTGATACATAATATCCGTATACCAAGAAGCATCTTCTACATATCCTTCATGTTCTAATCCTACAGTGTAAGGGTTTGAATTACCGACATGCCACCCTTTATCAATTTCACAAACACTTTGGGTTATTTGACCATCACTAGAGCGTAGCGTATAATGGGCCGATACATTAGCAATTGGATTTTTAAACCAAGAAATAGCACCTGAATAAGAGCCTTGAACCGTATGAATTGTTACATGAGTAATTGCAGTTCCATTCCTTGAGCTATAATTTGAAGGGTCTGCTCCATCAAAAATAACTGGCAATGAAGTATCACCACAAGACATACTGAATCTTTGTTGATTTCCAGAATAAGACCTAGCATTATTATCATAAATATCATCATCACTTAAATTGACAATATTTGAACTCAATACTTTGTAATTATTTTCACCAAAAATGCTTTCTATATCAATATCATATTTGGGCAATTGATATGCGTTTTGGAAAGTATCATCATTTAAAAACCTTAACAACTGATATATATATGTATCAAAAGCAAAATCATTTCCTAAATTTCCGTCATTAGGAATTTCACTTAAATTATTTAATACATCAATATGCTGTGAAATATCACTTCTTTTGTTCAATCCTAATTGAAACATTATAGTTTTATATGCTTGTGCATAAGCCAATATGTTTATGCGTGGATTATTCTTAATATCATCAATAGAATAACGACTATTTTCTGCTACTAAAAGTAAGGAGTTATTGAACCAAGATTTCCCATCTTCAATTAAACCCATAACACCCAAATAGCGTGGCATAGCCATACAAGATGACATGGTATTATCTTCTTTTATATGTCTAATATGGGTTTGAGAATAGGCAACCGCTTCTAAAATTCCTTGAGGAATATCAGGGTAAGTCCTATATGCTTCTTGAAAATAAGCATCGTATTGATGAACAGGCGTAATATTTAATTGTTGGGCAAATACAGAAGAACTCAATAAAATAATGAGTAAGTTGACAATGTATATTTGTTTCATAGTTAAGATTTTTCATTATAACAAAACACACAAATATACAATAATTCTAATATTAATAAAAATAGAAAATCACGAATTTAACACCAAGTAAAAAATATATAATGTTAAACTCCCTTTAAGACCAAAAATCCCACTACAATCATAGCCATAATCCAAATATCTTTATGGTCACCTTTTATAAATGATACTTCGTAATTAAAGGAGGTTAAACTCATCCCTTTTTTTTCAAACCTTACCACTTCCAAATCAGATTGATGCCATGCCATTCCTTTTCTTTTTCCATCAATTTTTTTCCATCTAAAAGTATCTACCTCAGTAGGATTAAACATGCCTTCACTCAATTTGTTCCTAAATCCTAATTCAAATAATTTTCTTCCTATAAGACTTCTTTCTTTAATCTCAAAGACACAAGGATTTTTACCATTTTTTTTAATGCTCCAGTTTCCAAAATGAGAAGAAGCATAAATTTTATGCCTAGAAAACCATGAACCCTGCTTAATTGATAACAAAATTTCTTTATCAAATATCAAATTCCACCGTCGTTTTTCACCTTCTGCTACCTCCCATTTCAAATCAATATGTTCAAATTCTTTTAGTACACTCATTTTACAATCAACTACTTTTTAAAATCATTCTAATATTAATAAAACAAATAATCAATACAATTACTAACCAAATATACATCCAAGCACTCGCTGGAATCACAACGAATAATTCAGCATATTTTGCTAAATCAGAGCGAGGACCAACATTAAAATCCTCTATAATATGTATAATGCTTGCAAAACCTATAAACATTGTAAAGATACCTGCAAGTTCTGTTTTAAAAGCAATAAATAGAAAAATAGCAGCAAAAAATATTAATAAACTTGTTGTAAATACGCTATTGAACCAAAAAATAGCTGAAAACAACATGGCAAATACCAAGATAGACAAAGCGATTTGTGATAATCTTTCCTTTTTAGCTCCAATATAAAACAATATATTACCAAAAATAGCACTTCCTATATAACCACCCATCAGAATAATAGCTCGATTACCTCCTGCTGTTGTACAAAAACCACTACCGTCTTTTTCAATATGTAATGCATTAACATCGCCACCTGTAATGATTGCTCCAAAAGCATGTCCAAACTCATGTAAGAATGTCACTAGTAAATTAATAGGATATAGAATGGAATAATAATATCCACCTAAAGGTATTAAGGGTACAAAATATTTTAAAATAAAATAAATTGCCAATACT
>JAHDBK010000506.1 GCA_020630455.1 Saprospiraceae bacterium | reverse complement strand
TATTTGTCCACGCTCCTAGAAACATAACTAATAATCAACGAATAGTATACAACGAAATCGTGTATATGACGTCGCTGCCGTCAGGCAGCTATGGGCATATACACTTTGTTGGCAGCTGGTTTTATTTGTCTATTTCATTCAATTCTATGTCCCGTTTCATTTAATAGTTCTTTTAATTCATCATACACTTCGATTGCTACTAATAATGGTTCATTATCTTCAGTTTTTGTTCTCGCACATCCAAAACATATGTATAATATCCCCTCAATTTCATCTTGTCTTGAATAAAATACTATAGCATCTCTATATATAGGCACACAGGCTGTTACATAGTCTTCTGTTTTTTCTCGCTCTAGTATCCTTAACAATTGATTATCAAAATAACTGTTCTTTTGATGTTCTCCAAGCTCTTTCGTTAATTTGTGAAGGTTGCCTGTTTTATCTATAATTCTTGTAGTAAAATCGTCTATCTCATCTTCTAGTAATCTTATCTTTGATTTAATTACCCATTCATCTTTATATTTTCGTTCACGTAATTCTTTTTTTAACTTTATTATTTTCTCTTTATTCTCTTCTTTCAAAATTTCAAATTCTTGCCCTCTTAAACCTACATAGGTTTTTATGTAAGCGTAATCCAATCCATCTAAATATTCCTTTAATCTTCTCATCTTAGAAATTTAAATTCTTTGTCCAATCCTTATTTGTAGTTAAGTTTGCCATAAATCATTGAAATTGAACCTCTAACCCAAGCAACTTATTATATTTTCCATAGAATAAATTTGCTTGCTTCTTAATTTATTCCCGAGAATATTTTTCAATAGTTAACCCATTTATCATATTAGTTATCGTACATAACAGTACTCAAATTCCAATTAATATAAGCAATAGAAAAACTAATCTTAATCGTTCCCTTTTTTCTACTTAATTTGTAATCTAATTTTTGATGTTTTATTATCAAATATTGCCTTTTATACTTGCTGCCAACGAACCGCATACCTACCTGTGGCGAGCGTCAGCTCGGCATGGATAGGTATGCTTTGTTATGTCGATTTTTTATTTTATTAATTTGTATTTCAATTTTTCTAATTCCCTTGTAAATCGTTCATTCCAATTTTCTGGCAAATCAAAACCAATTGTCTCTTTCATTGTAATTGGCTCGTCGTTTTCTTTATCAAAATTCTTTGCAATCTCAATAACTTCATCCAGTTTATCTGGAATGATTGATAGTTTTTCAATTTGAGAACCAATAGCATTTTCTAAAAGAGACGCTAAGGCTTTGAAATCTTCGGGTAGAACTGAAAATCTAATTTTCTCTTCAAATTTTATCACTTGTTCAATATAATTTTTAATCAACTTTGCTACATGATGGATTTCTTTTTCATCTCCCGCTTCTCCAAGTTTTCCCCAGCTTTCGTTTAAAACTTTTATCAATCCTTGCAAGGGCATAATTAAATTGGTCATTTCAGTTACTCGATTCTGAATCCAGTTAAAAGCTAATTCCTTTTCGATAAATTTTACTTCTTTCAAATACAGACCATTCCTAAGGTCTTCAAGTTTCCTAAAAAGAGGTTTATTTAATATCCTCATTAATTCAGCAGTCAGTTGAAATTCCCATGCATCGGGTTTGTCAATTATTATTCTTTTAATAATTGGATGATAAATGTCAAACTCTTCAAGATGTGTCTTCTGTTCTTCATAAATTAATTGGTCTGTTTTACTTCCGAGTTGAGAAGTGATATATTCTTCATGAATTTCCCTCCATTTAAAAAGCAATTTTTGAGTATATTTTTTTTCATCTGTATCAATAATTTTATGGCAGTTTCTACACAACCAAATTGCATTTGTAATTTCTGACCGAGCTACATCTGTCATTTCAGGATTATACCTTTTTGCACCTTTTCTTGCTCCATATATATGTGCAGCTTCTCCAATTTTTATAGTCCTGGTTTCAACGGAATCAGGACCGATTGTATTAACTCTGCAATCTGGATTTGAACATTTGAAAGCTGCTCTTTTACCTATTGTTTCGACAGTTTTTTTACTGAAATCTGGGCTCATTTTTCTCTTTTTTTAATTCGACATAACGATTCGCATACCTGCCTGTGGCAGGCGAAGCCTGCCATGGACAGGTATGCTTTGTTATGGGCATGTGTTTATTCTTTTACAATTCTAAATCCATAATAGTCTTCTTTTTTTGATGGAGTATGTGCTCCTCTGCTATTAATTCGACAATCAAATTCTTTGTCATTCCACGCACCACCTCTTAAATTTTTAAAAGTTCCATATACTGACCCTTTTGGATTTTTTACAATTCCTTGTTTATGACAGTATTCATAATATTTTTCATCATACCAATCTTCACACCATTCCCAAATATTACCAGACATATCAAAAATCCCTAGTTCATTTGGTTGCTTTTGTCCACATTCACTTGGTTCTCCTAAATTATTTTTTTCATACCATCCTACATCTTCAATATTTTTTCCTCCTGAAAATTTATACTTTTTACTTTCCCTTCCTCCTTTGGCAGCATATTCCCATTCAGCTTCAAATGGTAATCTGTAAGTCTCATTTGTTAAGAAACTAATCCATTTACAATATTCCTTTGCTCCAAACCAAGATACATATACAACAGGATTGTTTTCCTTACCAGATTGGCAGACAAATTCTCCATTCTTTTCAATTATCTGAGATTCAATTGATGTCAATGTTGTCTCTTTGTTTAATGCTATGATGTTATTTATCTCTTCAACTTTATTGGAATTCAGAAATAAAGTGAATTCGATATTTTTTACAGGAAATTTACCTATCGAGAAACTATTCAGAGTTACTAAATGAGATGGTACTTCATCTACCATTCCTCCAATCCCACCCATTTTAAAAGAACCTCCCTTAACTTCAATCATTTTGGGAAGGTGAATCTCAATTGTATCCAAAATGTATGAGGGAATTTTTATTTGACTTCGTTTTAATTGCCTAAAAATATCTGACTTTAATTCTAAAAGTGAATTTATAATTCTGTTTTTTCTTACTTCCCAATCTCTTGAATCAATTATATTTCTTCTAAATTGGCTTTTAAGATTATTCAAATTATTATTCAGTAATAAAATCTCATTTTTCCAGTCATTAGTTGTTTCCAAATGAATATTAAACTCAATGAAATCTCTGATAAAATCTAAAGATTTCCCTATTTCATCTTTGGCGATTAGAGTATCTATTTTTTTATTTATCTGATTTATCATTGAAAGTGAGTTTTTCTTTTTTCGTTGCCCATAACGGTCTCGTGTAAACGCAGTATGGGCGCATAGCCCATATTGCCGTTTTACACA
>JAHDBK010000505.1 GCA_020630455.1 Saprospiraceae bacterium | reverse complement strand
GGCTATATGTCCATGTCGGGCAAAAGCCCGCCACGGCACATAGCCGAACCGTTAGCACTCATTAAAATAACAGGTATAATCGGAATTATCGAAAAGTGTAAACGGATTAGACAAAAATGAAATTCAGTATTCACTTTGATAGCTAGCGAGAATTAATATGATTTATAAAATAAAATATCAAATTGTAATAATCTTATTGATAGTTTTTGGTAATTGTTGTCAAAGCGATTTCAAAGAGCCTAATGAAAAAACCAATAATTTTTCAGAAAGTGAGTTAACTGCCCAATTTGAAGAACTCTATAAGCCTTCAAATAAATTTGATCATTTAAATCATATTCGAAAAAAATCAAAAGTCAGTTATGTTGATGATCGGGAAATTAAACCTAAATATTTTGTTGATTATGTTGTTGAAAATTTATTAGAAAAAAAAGAACATAAAAAATATATCACAGATAGGCAGCTATTACGCAAGCTTAATAACGAAATATGTTGGGATAATTATGTGTTAATTAGGGACACCTTGTTAAATGGAGCTAGAATAGAAGTTGAGATAAAGGCTAAAGAATTTAATTCGTATGGACGAGAATTAGGGTATGAAGATAAGTTTAACTTTTTAGCTGAGATAGATGGAAAATATCCATATGGAGCGGTTTATTCTAAAGTACCTAATCGGGAACTAGAATCATTAAAAATTTCAATAAACGGCAAAAGAATAAAGACCTTAATTGATAAATATAACAACCTATATGAACCAGAATTTTGTAATTTTGGAGGTTATCGGAGAATAATTGAAGGATATGAAGATGGTGAAAATATATATATCTATATTTTTGGAGGAAATGCAGCGGGCTCTTACTTTGCGAAATTAGTGTTTGATAAAACAGAAGGATATGTGACATCCATAATATCCGAGTATGGAGCTTTAAGTATGTATGGAAGTTTTGGAGAACATTTTATAGGATACTAGAATAGAAAAAATAAAAAACGAGTGCTAACAAAGGCTATAACGCCCATACTCCGCTTCGCTTCGTACGGCGCATAGCCGAATCGTTAGTGGCAATATGGTACAGTCCACTGATATGGTTTTCTTTTAAAGGAAAATAATTTAAAAATAAATCTGAACATTGTTTAATGAGAATGGTTTTTGAATTTTATAAAGCATAAGGAGAATTTATGAAAACAAGAATAAATAGTATTATATTTGTTATATTGGTTTTATGGTTTCTTCAAACAATCGGTTTTACCAAGTTTCATGCTGGACAGATTAAGACATTTAATTATGAGGACTTTGGGACCGTAACACTTGGTAGTATTTTACCTAAAAACTATTCTATTGAGGTTGATTGGGGTAATAAGATTCAAAATCAAAAAAACGGACCTGAAAAAATAATTGTTGAAATTACAGAATTTAATAATTGGGATTGGAGATTATTGATTCCCTTTTATAAAATATATAAGCCAAAGGTTAGAGGAATTGTTAAGAAAGAATCAGGGGAGATACTTGGTCATATTAAGATGATGGAAAGACTAGAATTTTACGGGATTCATGGAAGGGGGGAAATTATTGATAGAGTACAAAAGTTATTCTCAAATCAAATATATGAATATATAAAAAAATGTCAAGGGGATAATATAGTAGCAAAAAGACCTGCTTTTATGTGTCAAGATAGGATGGATCTTGCTCCCGCATTTTTTTTTAGCAAAAAAAAGCTAAAAGGCTCAAAAGAAAAAACATACTATTGTCTTAAGCCATATAATGAATGGGTGGATACAATATTTTTTCAAAATTATAAATTAGAAATTGATAGTTTAATAAGTTATGAAACAATAGAAGTTAATAGAGATTCTGGTACTATAGTTCAAAAGAGATATTATAGAGATGGTCAAGTATTTATGATTGCAAAATATCATAATAAAGGAAGAGAGGGGAATAACCAATATTTTTTGAATATTAGGGACTATGATAATACTGGATATTCAACAAATATTGGTAAGATCAGGGAATTTAAAACATTTGAAAGGAGAAATATTAGAAAGGTTTTTTAGTATTAAAATACAGCCACTAACACAGCATACCTGTCTATGTCGGGCTCCGCCCGCCACAAGCAGGTATGCGAGCCCGTTACAGCCAACCAAATTAAAAAAAACGAAATGAACGAAAAAAGTCCATTCATAATAAATGACCCAGTAATTCCACCAATTTTTGCTGGAAGAGATAAGGAAATTGGAATAATCAATGATACTTTATTTGGAGAAGGAGAAAGTATTGCATTATTTGGAAATGATGCGATTGGAAAAAGTAGCATAGTAAAATCCATACATTCTTACTTGCTGACAAATAGGCAAAAAAAAGTATTACCAATTGCGATAAATGCCTTTGATTTTAAGGAAGCTGTAGAAAGAAATTTCTTAGGAATGGCTACTCATCAAATTTGTGCTGCAATTTGGACAAAACTTATGAATAGAAGATATTCAGAATTAATTGAAGATTCATTGCTAAATGTTAGAGGAGAAAGTTTAAAAAAGGCAGAAGAAAAAGCAATTAAAAGAATATTCAGAATCGTAACAAGTAACAAATTATCTGGAGTTGGAAAATTCAATAAAGAATTTGGTGGAAAATTCTATGTTGAAGGAAAGATAAGTCAAGTAAATGAACTTACTAACGAAAGAAAACCTCTTGCCCCCTTTGAATTCTTACATTTATTAGACGAATTAAACGATATAATTAGGAGTTACAAATATGATTCATTGTTGGTAGTTTGTGATGAAATGAACCACCTACCATTTGAAACCAACACAGAATTTATTAGAAGTTATTTTGATATATTTTCTTCGAGACAAATACAATTTTTAATTGTTGTTGTCAATCCAAATGATAGCAGAAAAAAAGATGCAAATCTACTTCTGGATTCTTTTAACACATTCCTTGAAATTGGACACTTTAAAGATATTGATTCTGTTCAGCAATTAGTATTCAATGCTCTAAGTTTAGATGATGAAAGAATGAATTTTGATGTAGAAGCAATAAAGACACTATTTGAATTAACGAATGGACACCCTTGGTGGATTCAAAAAATATGCGATTCGGCTTACAAAGAAGCGATAACACAAAGGAGAGATATTGTGAATAGTCAATTAATAGAGGAAAGAAGTATTCTATTCAAAAATGAAATTGAAATTTATAAATCAAGAATGGATTTAGGTCAACATTTTAGAAAATTCCATTTAAGATAAAGAAGGCTGGCTGTAACAATGTGTATGGCGTTCATTGCGAGCAAAAGCTCGCAACGCCGCATACACGAGACCGTTCACCACAATCAAAAACAAAAAAATCAAAACAGAATGGACATTTTTAATGGA
>JAHDBK010000504.1 GCA_020630455.1 Saprospiraceae bacterium | reverse complement strand
AAAGATTTTAATTACGATATAATTATTGATATGCTTATAGACGAAAAGGTGAATTAGAAAAAAGTTTAGCTTTTTTTCAAAAATCATTAGAATACTACAAAAAAAAGAATAATGTAAAAAGAATGGCTATTGTTTATAGTCATATGGCGAAGGTTGAAGAAGCAATGGGTGATTATAAAACGGCTATGGAATATGGAGTCGAAAGTTTAAAATTGAATACATCAATTAATGATAGTATCATGATGGCTAGTTCTTTAACCAATATAATTAGTATTCATAATCGCCTTAAACAATATGACTTAGCTTTAGAAAAACAGATGATTGTACTTGATATTTATACAAGATATAATAATCTTAAACCATTAAAAAAATTGTATTCAAATATTGGAAATACTTATGGTAGAATGGGTGTTTTAGATAGTGCTGAATATTATTTTTTAAAAGTAGAAATGTTGTACGATAAGGAAAAAGAATGCTTTAGGCTATTTATATAATAATATTGGTATTTTATATTCACTCAAGAATGAATTGGCTAATAGTAGGATTTATTTTGAAAAGAGTTTAGCTATTAGAGAAGAATTAAATCAGCATTATGAGTTAGTATCTTCATATTGGTCTATAGGTGAACTATTATGCTTAGAAAAGAAATATAAATTAGGAATTGAATATATTCAAAAAGGTATCAATCTAGCTAAAGAAAAAGGATATAAAGCAAAAGAAGAGAAACTAAATAAATCTTTATCAAATGAATATAAAAAAATTGGAAAATATAAAGAAGCACTAGAATATGAAATAAGATCAAGAGAATTAAGAGATAGTATTCTTAATGAAAAAACAACACTACAAATTAATGATTTAGAAGCAAAATATGAAAATGCTCAAAAAGAAAATGAAATTTTAGCATTGAGTATGAAAAATAAAGAAAAGGATGTTCGAAATTTTTTAATGAGTGTTGGTTTAGTTTTGGTATTTTTTGCACTTGGAATCGTTTTTTATTTTTATAAAAAATTACAATCAAAAAATACTATTATTACTAAGGCTTTAGAAGAAAAAAATACATTGTTGAAAGAAATACACCATAGAGTAAAAAATAATTTGCAGGTCATTTCTAGTCTTTTAAATTTACAATCAAGGTATATTGATGATAATAAGGCATTGGAAGCTATCCAACTTGGAAAATCAAGAGTAATGTCAATGGCTTTGATTCATCAACGTTTATATCAAAAAGATAATTTAGTTAATATAAATGCAAAAGAGTATATTGAACAATTAAGTCATGAGTTATTTAATACGTATAAAATTAAAGAAGAAAATATTCATTTAAATTTAAATGTAGATGATATAAATATAGATGTAGATAAAATGGTGCCTATTGGCTTAATAATTAATGAATTAGTAACCAATTCTCTGAAATATGCATTTGTTGAAAATCAAAAAGGTATAATTACAGTTGTTTTAAAAAATGATGATGAAAATAAATTATTACTTTCTGTGGAAGATAATGGAAAGGGATTTGATGAGGATTTAATAAATAATAATAAGTCTTTTGGATATAGGTTAATACAGTCATTTTCTAAAAAATTAAATGCAGAATTAATCATAAAAAATTTAGATGGATTTAAAATTAGTTTAATCATTCCACATAATAATTAAAATGTCAAAAAAAATATTAGTAGTTGAAGATGAGGTTATCATCGCTGAAGATTTAAAAGATTTAATAGAAGGTCTAGGTTATAGTGAGGTAGATATAGTTTTTGATAGTGAAAAAGCTTTGGATTATATGCATAAAAACCGACCCCACTTGATTTTATTAGATATCTCAATTAAAGGAAGTTTAAATGGTATAGAAATTGCAAAAATTATTAATAAAAAATATGAAATCCCTTTTATTTATATTACTTCACATTCTGATAAATTAACTTTAGACGAAGCTAAAAAAACGATGCCTTATGGTTATATTGTAAAACCATTTAAAGAAGCGGATTTATTCAGTACTTTAGAAATAGCTCTTTATCGTTGTAAAAGAGAGAAAAAAGAAGAATTTAAAATAGATACAATTAACCAATCTCTAAAAACTAATATTACATTTATGGAATTAGAAGTAATTAAAGATTTGTTTTTGGGTCTTACTAATAAACAAATTTCAGAAAAACACTTTATTTCATTGAATACCGTAAAAACACATCTAAAAAATATCTACATGAAACTTCAAGTAAATAATAGGAGTTCAGTAATTGCTAAAATAAACTCGCTATAAAATGTGCAAATTTAAATTAGTTACTAATCAATAACTTTCAAAATTTTCATCTCATTATCGTAAATTTTAAAAACAACTTTAGCAGCTAATTGTGCTTCATTTTTAAGAGAAGATAACAAAATTTCTTTATTATAATATTTTTTTACAAAATTAGTATCAAAATGAGCAGAGCGGAATGCTTCGTGATTCATCACAAATGTACCAAAGGGTAAGGTAGTCGCTACTCCTTTGATTTTATATTGTCGAATGGCGTCTTTCATCAGTTCTATCGCAGCTTCTCTACTTTCAGCATAAGTGATGAGCTTGGATATCATAGGGTCATAATAAATAGGAATTTCCATTCCTTCTACATAACCACCATCTACCCTAATTCCTTCTCCTTGAGGAAGAATATAAGTTTCTAAGGTTCCTGTTGAAGGCATAAAATTATCATAGGCATCTTCTGCATATACTCGCAATTCAATAGCATGTCCTTTTATGCTCAAATCTTCTTGTTTAAAAGAAAGGACTTCTCCTCTTGCAATCCTAACTTGTTGCTCTACTAAATCCAATCCCGTTATCATTTCAGTAACAGGATGTTCTACTTGGAGACGAGTATTCATTTCCAAAAAATAATAATTCAAATCATCATCAACCAAAAATTCCACCGTTCCCGCCCCTACATAATTTACGGATTGAGCAACACGGACAGCACTTTGTCCCATCGCTTCTCTTATTTCAGGACTTAGAATGGCGGAAGGAGCTTCTTCAACTACTTTTTGATGCCTTCTCTGCACACTACATTCTCTTTCAAATAAATGCAAGGTATTACCATGAGTGTCAGCAATAATTTGAATCTCTATATGGCGAGGGTTAGTAACAAATTTTTCTATAAAAACAGAACCATCTCCAAAAGAGGAAACTGCTTCACTAACTGCTCTGTTGAGTTGTTCTTCTAATTCTTCTGCTTTTTCAACTATTCTCATACCTTTTCCTCCACCTCCTGCAGATGCTTTGATTAAAATAGGAAAACCAATGCCTTTGGCGATTTCCTTAACTTCTTCAATATCTGTAATGGCCGTATCTGTTCCAGGAACCATAGGAATATTGAATTTCTTAACGGCATCTTTTG
>JAHDBK010000503.1 GCA_020630455.1 Saprospiraceae bacterium | reverse complement strand
CGTTGTAGGTCATTACCCATTATGGAACTAAAACAAAAATAATTAAGTTGAAAAATCTGATAAACTTTTGATAATAAAATCAGATATTATGAAACCAGAAAAATCATTTAAAATCTAAGCCTAATTGTCCAAAGTCTTAATATTAAAATCGAATTAATAAACTAAAAAAAGATAGAAATGGGAAAAATATTTTTCACTTCTGACCATCACTTTGGACATAAAAATATTATTAAATTCTCAAATCGTCCTTTCGAAAATGTAGAAGAAATGGATGATATGATGATACAAAGATGGAATGAAAAGGTAGGCGAAAATGATGAAGTCTATCATTTAGGAGATGTTGGATTAGCTTCTTCTGGAAAATTGAGAAAAATCCTTGAAGAATTAAATGGTAAAATCTATTTAATAAAAGGGAATCATGAAAAATCAGCAGAAGCTTGTCATTCTAGGTTTGAATGGATAAAAGACTATTATGAATTGATAATTGAAGATGAGGATTTTGAAAAGGGAAAACAAATGATTGCCCTATTTCATTATTCACTCAGAGAATGGAATGCATCTCATTGGGGAACGTATCATTTGTACGGTCATTCGCACGGAACACTAGAAGATAATCCGAATTCTTTATCCTTTGATATAGGAGTTGATTGTCATAATTTTTATCCTTTATCTTATGAAGAGGTAAAGTCTATTATGAATAAAAAAGATTGGAAACCTCCATTTCAAAAAGAAGAAAGGAAATAAAGAACGACCTACAACACTGCGTACAAGGAGTTTTTCGCATCTTTAGCATTGGCTTTCTATTCTCGGCGGAAAAAGGTAATTTTGATTTTGCATTTTTACTTTTAGCTGCTGAAACAGATACGAAAATCTCTTGTACGCTTTCGTTGGCTACAATTACAAAAAATGAAGATTCTACAGTTAAAATTACTAATAAATCAGACTTTAAATAATTACTTATTGTCTAATGGCTTTTTGAATTTTAGAAAATTAGCAGATTCATATGAAATCGAAACACAATTGGAAGAACTTTTGAGGTTTTCAAATTTAAAGGGAGATGTAGAAAAATTAGTTGAAACAAAGTTTGAAAATGAATCACAAGAAAAAAAAGATACTATTTACTATTTCAATACAGACTATCAAATACAACAAAAGGAAACGCTAATTGAAGGAAATTTACAAGCCAAAATATTTTACAAAGATTATAGTAGAAATCAAATTGATAAATATATCCAATATCTTAGTAATGGAGAAATACATAGACATTTTGAATTTCGATATGATGATTTAGGAAATATTAAAGAATCTATCGAAAAAATGCAAAATGATATAGAGGTTAGAAAAAAGATGGGCTATATCATGACAAAATCACAAAAATATTTAAAAGAAGAGTTTTATTCATTTCATGACCGCAAAAAGGTATTTTTAAATGGTAAATTACATTGTGTTGAAGGAAAAGGATATAAGAAAGAGTGGATTTACAATAGTGCTAATTTAATATCCAAAATAAAAAGCATTCATAAATTAGGTGGAAAAACAACAGAGGTTATAGAAGAATACTTACTATCAGGCAAAATCTCCAAAATCAATAGAATTGAATATGATAAAAAAATCAAATCAGTTGTAAATTTATCTTCCGAATATTTCTATGATTCAGGCGGATTAATAAGGCTAATAAATAAGTTCAAAAATGACAAGTTAGTTGAAAAATATGAGTTTAAATATCATAATGGAGAATTGCTAAGTATTGATTCAACCCTAGAAAAAAAGTGTAAAACTGTAGCTTCTTTTATTTATGAAAAAGGAATTCTGATTAAATTTATTAAAGATGATTATTGGGAAAAATATGACTATAATTATGATTCTTCTGGAAATTGGATTCTAAAAAAAGAAGAAAGCTCTAATGAAAAAGTACATATTTATAAAAGACAATTAGAATATAGAAAAAAACTGTAGCCAACATCGCACATAGCTGTATGCTGGCATTTTTTAATCTTTCTATTTTCAATTTCGGTGAATAAAAGGTATTTTGGCAGAACGTTTTTACTTCGAGTGTCCTTGGACGAAAAGCCAGCAAACGCCATGTGCACCCGTTATGGGATATTAAAACCTAAAATATTGAGATAATGCCGAATGTTCATTAAATTTCTCTTTAGGTTGATTTAATAAATCTAAATGCTTTTTTTTCTGTAAAGATTCACAAATTAATTGAGCAAAAACATAAGCGAAAGGAGTCCATTTCCAAATACGTATTATTTTAACCACTTTACCATGAGGATTAATATTACAAACAACTTTGTAGGAAAATAATCCTTCATCAATAGTGTATAAAAATGATAATTGAGACATTATTTATCGTTTAAATTAATTGATTCTACTTTTTCACATATTTGCAACCAAGTATCTGTATTAAGTAATCTTAATAATCTAAAATCATCAGATTCAATTTTAATTAAAGAAAAATCAAAAGAAACTTGAAAAACACTTAAACAATGTTTACAAATTATAAATCCACCTTTCAATCTTTCTTTTTCCAAATGTGGATCAAAAATATCTCTATCACTAAATTCAGTTAAACAATCTTTACAAATTAATTTTCCCATAAAATTATAATTTAGCCAATCTGAAAGGAATCGAACCTTTATCTTGCTTTCCGTTGAATGGCGCACCGCCTGTTTTACCAATTAAACTACAGATTGAAAACAGCCCATAACATTGTACAAAACAGTCATTGCTTCCATGCGGTCGCACGCTGTTTGTACCTGTCATTAGCTGATATTACGAAGCAGAATAATGAAAAATCCAATAAGGATAACCGCTAGACATATTTGCACCCTCTTGGATTACGATTAATTTCAAATTCTGATTATCTAAATAATCTCTCAAAAATGATTGAACTTTATCAGGGGAGCGATTTGAAAAACATTGACCTTCGTTGCCGAAATGCTTTTTAGACAAAGAATTATATTTTTTATAATCCCATTGATGCAACCTATCTGAATAGACAGCATTTTCAATTTCCGTATTTTCTCCATTTCTAAACTGGACATAGGGGGAATATGAATAAGGGTATTGAGAACGAGGTCTTTTGACTGGATTGCCTTCTAAATCAACATGGCCAAATACGTTGAAATGGATTCCGTTTTTTGATACCTTAATAAACTTATCTAGCATAATAAATTATTTGAATTTAAAACAACATCAGCTAACATTGTACACACTCAATCGGGGCGAAAAATGTGTGTGGGTTATGTCGGCTGAAAATGGTCATAAAATATTCTTTTTCAATTGCGGTACGCTGCAAGCCCCGTTTGCGAGTGTACCTGTCATTGTCGGAAATAAGAAACAAAAAATATGAAAAAGATACTATTACTGCTATTTTTA
>JAHDBK010000502.1 GCA_020630455.1 Saprospiraceae bacterium | reverse complement strand
TTTATGACCCAGTTACTAATGATATCATGTGTACTATAGAAAATTTAAGTGCTCACGATTATGGTTGTACAGATGTTTATGTCGAAAATGCTGGGACTGCTTCAATGCCTGTCGCTACTTATAATACTAATCCTTTATTATTCTTTAATAAAACATTTAGGGTAGTACCAACTACTAATAACAGTTCAGGAGCTTATAATATTACGTTTTATATTACAAATGCAGAAAAAACAGGATGGGAATCTGCTGATAGAACATGGGCAAATGCTCAAATTGTTAAAACTGCCAATGCAATTACTGCAATGACTTCTACAACACCATTTGAGCAGACAGTTGATACAAAAGCAACTTATGGGACGGATTTTACCATTTCCGCTTCATTTAATACTGGCTTTTCTGGATTTGGTTTTGCTCAACCATTACCTCCTTTACCAGTCGAATTGCTATCTTTCGATGCTGAAGCATTAGAAAATGAAATAGCACTGACATGGTCAACTGCAACCGAAATAAATAACGAAGGATTTGAAGTTCAGAGAAGTCTTAATCCAGATAATGGATTTGAAACAATTGATTGGCTTGATGGTACTGGTAATTCTGTAGAAATAATCGATTATAGATTATTGGATGAAGACGTAAGCGCTGGAGTACTTTATTATTATCGCTTGAAACAAATTGATTTTGATGGTACTTATGAATATTCAAACATTGTATCCGCTCAAATTAAATCTGATAAGGATTTTGAACTGAATGTTTTCCCTAATCCAGCAATTCATTATTTAAATGTTAGTTTAAATAATGATATTAAAAATTGGTCATATCAAATAGTAGATATGATGGGTAGAATAGTGTCTAGTTCTTCGATTATTAATGAAAATAATCATCAAATAGATATAGAAAATATGCCTTCTGGTACATATTTTATTTTAATTAATAATAATGATGATGAGCTTATAAAAGCTCATAAGTTCATTAAGCATTAGATATTATTAATAAAAAATCATGTAAAAAAGCCGATTCTACTTGATAGGGTCGGCTTTTTTATTATATTTAAATTATGAAAATTATATTTAAACTATTCTTATTCATCTTCTGTATCAGCAACATTTCTTGCAATGGTCAAGATAGACATAAATTAGAATTAAAGGATAAGTCTACAGGAAAAATAAATACAATACCTCAAGAATCACTTGCTCCAGTTTTTTATGAAGGACAATTAGCACATTGGATAAGGGAAATTTTTGAAGATTCTAAAGGTAATTTATGGCTGGGTACTAATCATTATGGTGTCATTAAATACGATAGAGATACTTTGATTTATTTTAATGAAAATGATGGTTTAGGAAAAGGTAGAATTACAGGATTTTTAGAAGATAAAAAGGGTGGTTTATGGATTGGAACAGCTAGTGGTCTTACATATTACAATGGTAATGTTTTTAGAAATTTTAATAAAAATGATGGACTCAAAGAAGATGAAGTTTGGTCTATTATGCTTGATTCTAAAGAAAATTTGTGGATTGGAACAATAGAAGGAATATTTATCTATGACGGTGAGAAATTTAATTCATTTGAGATGCCCTCTTTATCAGTCCAAGATACGCAATCTATCTTGTCATATAATCGTATAACGGCTATCATAGAAGATGAAAAAGGAAATATTTGGATTGGAACTGACGGATTTGGAATATGTAAATATGATGGAAAAAACTTTACCCATTTTACTAAAGAAAAAGATAATATCTGTGATAATAATATTGCGGATCTTTTAGAAGATTCAAAAGGGAATATTTGGATAGGAACTATGTTTGGTGGAATAAGTAAATACGATGGAAAAACATTCCATAATTATACAAAAGAAGGAATCGTAAAAGGTGAAGAAGCTTATGCCTTTTATGAAGCTAAAAACGGAGATATTTGGTTTGCCGCTGAGAACCAAGGAGTTTATCAATATAATGGAGAATCTTTTATCCTTTATGCTGAAAAAGACGGTTTAGAATCTCAAGGAATTTTATCCATCTTCGAAGATAAAAGCGGTCATTTTCTCCTTGGAGGTTGGAAGGGATTGTTTAAGTTTGATGGAGAATCATTTAGTACAATTACTAATAAAGTTATTCATTTTTAGGAACTATATTTTATTAAATTTTTGTATATCTATTTTATAAAAGTATTTCTTAGAAATACAAAATTATTTTTCCATTAGATTCTATTAAAATGAATAATAACTATACTAATTTTAAATTAAGTCAAAAATCTAGATATGAATTTAGGTCTTTTGAGATATTAGAGAAAGGAGTATTAGTCGAGTATCGCCTAGAAGGAGACTATGCAAAATATGAAGTTCCTTTTGAAAATATTGATTTTAAAGAAATAATTAGATACGATAAACCTAGTTTGTTTGCTATTCTTTTTTTATTTTCACTGATAATAAATGTCGTTATTATTTTCGCTTTTTTAGCAGTGAATTATGGAGATGGAACAATCTTTGAACCCCTATTTAATGGTCTTCAAATTGGAATTATGATTACTGTTATCTCAATCTTTTTACCAATATTATCTACTAATTATACCAAGGAAATTAAAGGAATACAAAGTATTGTGTTTTCTTATAAAAAGAAACAACAAAAAGAAGTTAATGAATTTATAAAGAAGCTAAAAGAGGTGAAATCTCAATATATTCTTAATGAAATTGCCATAGTTGATGATTTAATTCCAATTGACAATCAAAAATTTAATTTTTTATATTTATATGAATCCAATCAAATTTCTAGGCAAGAATATGAAAACTTATTAGAGGAATTAGAAAAGTTAAGAATTATAAAAGGAGAATAAAATAATAGAACATGTTAACAAAAATAAGCATAAAAATATATTTGAATACATAACATATTAGCAAATGTTTTTATAAAAAATACTATATTAGTATCATGAAAAATTTAACTTTAATAATAATTATAAGCTTATTTGTAATAAGCTGTAAAGATGAAGGGAATAATAGCAATTCCCTAACAATAACAATTGGCGTATTTACCGAAAATAATGGTGTTTATACTGCCACGGGTCAAGAATTTATTTTTGACTCAGAAGAAGAATGTCAAACTTGGTCGCGTACTGCTCTAGGTGGGGATGGACATAGTGAGGAGAGTCATCTCCATTTTAATGCTGCTAAAAATGTAAATTATGATAGCAATGCAGGTGCTTTTAGTTGGACAGAATATGGTCCAGAATTAGACCAAGCTTCTATTGATGATAAATGTGCGACTGGTGGTCCTTTAGGGACTGATAAAACCGTCAATTCTACTTCTTATACAGCAGATAATAATGTATTTTTGAAAATTACAAAAGTAGAGTAGAATCCTTTGATATTTTATTATTGTTTAATTAAATTTTTT
>JAHDBK010000501.1 GCA_020630455.1 Saprospiraceae bacterium | reverse complement strand
TTAATTCATTAGTATGAAAGTAACAAAGAAGCCCTATTAAAAAAACTACAAGGGCTATGAAAAAAGTATGTATGACCATCATTTGCCTATTGATTAAACTCAATGATTTTAAATCCTCTTTCCAATTAAAATATTTAGGAAAAATGAAATGGATTAATGCTAATATCATCAATAATACGCCAATTATTTTAAAATGAATTTCCATTTTTTTTAAGTATAAATGTTGTAATAAATGGTGTTGTTTTAATTTCTTTTACTACTGTTAAATCGGCATATTTAAAGGTGTTGAGCCAAGTAGTTCTAGAATGAAAATGAAGAAAACCAATGGTATATGCTAAGAAATTTTTCCAATCTCTTAGATGTTCTGTAACATAAATATATCCTTCATTTTTAGTTACTCTATTGAGTTCTTTAAAAAATTGAATTCTTTCTTTATCATCCCTTATTTCATGAGCAGATAAAATCGCTAAAGTATAATCAAAGCTATCATTATTAGAGGGGAGTTGTTGTGTAGATACTTGAATAGTACCTTCAATAGGTGGGTATTTTTTTCTTGCTCTTTTGATAGAAACTTCTGTATGTTGATTAGGGTTGTAAAAGTCATAAACGGTCAAGTGGCAGTTGGGCGATTTTGTTATTATAATATTGCTAATTTCATCAAAACCTGCGTTGATATTTAAAATTTTTTTATCATTACAATTAGGCAACCATGTCAATTGATACAAATTAGAAAGGTCATAAATATAATAGGAAATAATTAGAGAGATAAGAAGTGGGGCAATAGCACATATAATGATTATTAATGAATACAATTGAAATGAATCAGGCAAAAAAGGAATGCTAATTAATGCACCAAATAATATGACTCCAATAATTAAATAAAAGTGCCAATTGAATTGAATAATATTTGAAACGCCTTGAAAATGTGTTCGTTTTATTGCCATTTTTCTATTTTTCCTTTTTTCCAATGATAAGGTATATTTTTAATTTCAAAGGCATTGGCTAAGGTAGCATTTTCTATGTCTAGTCGGTTTAAAAAATCAAAATCATAGGATTTTATTTGTACTGCTTGTGGTTTCCAGTTATGTCTTACTCCTTCAATGATTAAAACGGATTTTTTTTCTTTTTGATAGGTAAATGTAAAAGGAAGAGGACCAGCAAACCTCCTAGCTTCTTTCCAAGTATTAAAAGGAGAATTAGGTGGTAGAGAAACAGGAGTATCTGTATCTTCTATTATAACATTGAATTTTGATTTTTTGGAATAGATGATTTTTTCTTTTCCTTTTTGATTTATATTAATATCAGTTGTGGTATAGTTATAATGAGTGAAAATATTACCTAAAAACTCCATTTTCTTTTTGTTGGTTTCCGATTTTAAGATATATAATCCTCTCCATCGTCTTCCTGCATTATTATAGTATCGTACAAAAATTCGGTATCCAATTAAAAAGAAGTTATTACCTAAAAACTGAGGAAATCCCTTGGGACGAAGGTTTTTAGTTTTTACCATAGCGACTGCGATAAAAGCCCATTCATCTTGAAAAGTATCTAATTCTAAGCATTCGGGGATGAACTTTTTTAATTCTTCTTTTGGAATAGCAAATGTAAGAACCAAAGAACTTTCAAAAAATGCTTCTACAGCAAATGGATGGTTTTTCAAAAGACTCATTTAATTGGTATTTGATTTAGAATTCAATTTAAATTCATTATAGTAAACAATTATTAAAAAGAAAAGTGCGAATAATGCATTAAATTTTCCCCAAAGCAATAATTCTGGTACTAAAATAAATTCCAATATATTCATTGTTCCAACGACTAATATTTGAATAACAGCATTGAGCTTGGATTGAAATCGTGATAATACCCATATCGCCATGACTATTTCTGCTAGACCAATTAGAATGGTAAGTGTTCTTGAATATTCATCTCCTAAAATATTGGCTACGATTTCTTCATGCCTTGGAACAAGATTTAATACCTTGCAAAGAAGACCATTCACTATCCAAACTAAAGCGATAAAAATAGTTATTGTTTTATGTAAGTTTTTATTGTTCAATATATAAGATTTTTAATGTCTACAATAAGATGATAATTTTGTATTTATAATACAATCATTTGGTCCACAAATTTGCACGTAGCCCTTACTATAATCAAAATGAACTTCTGTGAGTATTACATCACAAGCACATTCAATATTTTTAATAGAATAGAGTTGCATACCTTTTTTCAGTCCATGTTTTTTGCCTTTATTTATAATTACGATATTTTCAATAAAGTCAAACTCATCTTTTTTTACATAATCTAATACTTCAATGATTTCTGCTTGGATTTCTTTTTTTAATACATACTTTCTCCAATGTCGAGGAAGTTTAGTTCGAGTTTTTTTATTATTTTTTAATAGTACATCTTTGGAAAGAAAAAAGCCCTCTTCAATAAGACTATTTAAATTTTGTCCACAATTTATATGATTAATAAGTTCTAAATAATCATTTTGAGTACTAAAAAAAGAAACTCTTTTATAATCATCACTCAAAAGCAATAATTTGTTTTCAAAGTGAAACAAACCTAAAGTATCATTTAATGAGTTATCATTAATCTTAAAAAACAAAGTGTCGCTTTCTGCCTCCTCTTTGATTAATACAAAACTGTCTAAATCATTTATTGAGTAGCTTTTTAAGTGCTCTGTATTAATTATACAATGAGGACTTAGAATAATATTCTGCTTGTTTTTTTGATAATTCCCTTCTATTTTTTCTATTATAATATTATCTTCTAAAGATGTCCCTTGAATATGAAATTCTACTAAATGTGTATAGGTATTATCACTTTTTAATTCCAAATGTACATTATAGTTTTCACCTTCAATTCTATATTTACCAATAATATCTATTTCTTTTAATGAATTAAAATTAATAATAATTAAGCTAAATAAAATAATTGAATATTTCATGGTTATAATTGAATTTTATGCTTCTTCTTTAAAAGAAATCACTTTTCCTTTTTTAATGTGCATATCATACCATTTGATTTCTTCATCAAAAATGAACCACATATAATTTGAATATCCTAGACTTAAAGAATATTTTTTATTAACCCAAAATGCTTTTACACCATTTTTTTTGATGAATCTTTTTTTGAAGATTTTATTTAATTCAATTTCATCTTGGGAACAGCACCTAATAAGTTTATGTAAGTACAATTGGTTTTTTTTGATTTTCCAAACGGGTGCATATACTCTTGCACAAGCACTAGTCCAGCATTTTGAAGTATCATAATGTTCTTCTAGTCTATTTCTATACTTATCAATTGAAAATAAATCGCCTAATGGTGAATCTTCTCTATATTCTGGATATAAATAAAAAGTGTCTAAATTATGAAGTAAAATTTC
>JAHDBK010000500.1 GCA_020630455.1 Saprospiraceae bacterium | reverse complement strand
CAGCTAAATATTTTAACCGTATAACTATTAAACGCAAAATTGCTTCTAATCGTTCCTTATCTACATTACTTAATAAGGCTAATATAATAACTTCAGGTATTTGAGAACTTAACAATTCTTGTGAATTGAGTTGATATAAATTGATTAAATCAAATCCATGATATACTTCTTGTGGATTTAAATGTGTATCCATATTAGTTAATTTCTTCCCTAAGAAAACGACAATGTGTTGAATAGGTAATTCATATTTACTCAATAGAAGGGCATGATATTCACCCATTCTAAATTTCATTTTCTTATCATTAGAAGTTTGAAATTCTATATGGAGGATTTGTTTTTGTTCATCTTCGGTTAATATCTCATAGATAAAATCCATTTCTCTTTCTAGTGTCTTACTAAATTTTGTAGGAAGCGGTTTATATTCTTTTATTTTTAATGATAAATGTGATTTTATAAGAGGCAAAAAGAGTGCTTCTGCATTTTCTTTAAATACACGATCATATAGGTTTCCTTGGTGTGAATTTTCTTTTTTCATGTGTCTTTTATAGCTTTATAATGCTTGTTTTAGGATTGATGTATAATATTTTCCAATCGTCTAGATTCTCAAACCTTCCTGTAATCTCTACCCTTTCAGCAACAAAATCCAAAATTCTTTCATTTACAGGTGATTCGTCTTCACCATAAAGAATATAATATTCATTATTACCAAAATTATTGACTTTAAATACGGGAGGGATTCCTCCTGAAATACATCGTATTGCACATGATTTATGAACTTTGCCTTCTCCTGGTTTCATTGCACCAAAATAACACTTAGGGTCTATGATTTCACCTTGCAATGTGGTTTCAATTTTATAATTATTTATTCCCGTCCAAGGAGTATTTTTATTGTCTAATGTAAGACTTGTATCTATCTCAAGCTTAGTTGTTATAGGGCTATACCCAATTACAGCAGCTTCCTTTTCAGTCAATTCAAATAAAGCTTTTCCATCATTATAAATTAGCGTTCCTCTTATTTTAGTATAGACAGAATCTAAAGAAGCATCAGGTAAATCAATATTATTGAGTATTTCAGTAGCTCCAAAACGAAAAGGAGCAGTCAATAGTACCGCTTTATAACGCTCTTCCCCATAAATATCTTTTTCATTGAACACCCTCAAATGTGGAACGGGTTCTAGTTTTAATATACCTTCTAACTCTGTTAAATCACCATATTCATATTGTCCTTTTGAGAACGGTTTTTGTGTAAGTACAAAAACTGAAGCAGCAGATATAACAATTATTAAAGCTATGACAAGAAACTGTTTTGCCCATTTACTATGAGATGCAGGTGCATCTTTTTGGTATCCAATATAAAAATCTTCTTTACTCATATTTACAATAATAAAAATCAAAAAATAAAGAAAAGTCTTTATTTTTTAAACATTATTAAACAAAATATAAATATAGGAATTATTTCTTAAATACTTCTATTTTTTTAGTTTCAACTACTAAGTCCGTAAACTTACCTTTGAAACGAGTAGCCCTTACAATATGGTTATCAATCCAATGGTAATTACCCCCTCTTGGCTTATTCATTAATAGACCATGATATTTGAAACCATGTTGATCCAACCAAACTTCTGTAACTTCTCTATGTTCTTCAGTTCTAGAAGTAAAAAATGTAATGATATGCCCCTCATCATACCATTTATTTAAGATATCTAATGCATCTGGATAAGGCATAGCTGTACCCATTCTTTCTGGCTCTTCATTAGGTATATCATCACATATAGTACCATCAATATCTATCAAATAATTTTTGATATCACTTGGCAAAATAGGACTGATATGTTCGCCTTTCTCATTAAAAGTTTCTTGTAAATGGTTTGATTTGTTGTTGTTATCTTTCATCACTGATTCTTTATAATTATATTATTCTTTATAATTCGTACACGAGTACTTATTTTAATATTTACACAAAGGTCGTAAAATATAAAATAAAAAAACACCTTTCAATGTTAATTATATCATATTTTTTCAAAATAATTCAATGCTTTTTCTACTTTTGAATAAAGTGTTTGTAAAGAAATCTTAGAAATACAATACGGAGGCATTATATAAATCACATTTCCTAATGGTCGCAATAAGACTTTTTCATTAATAAAAAAATCATAAATCTGATCTCGAATATTATTGAAATAAGAGGTATTTTCTTGAGTATTAATTTCGAAAGCCAAAACAGTTCCTTGTTGTCTCAAATTTTTCACTAATCCATGTTTCTTTATTTTAGCACTAAACTTTTGATGACTTTTTACAATTCTATTAATGTTTTTAAGTGTTTTTTTCTTTTCAAATAAATCTAAACTTGCTAATGCTGCCGTACAACCGATAGGATTTCCCGTAAAAGAATGTCCATGAAAAAAAGTCTTCATTTTATCATCAGATAAAAAAGCATCATATATTTTTTGATTACAAGTTGTTAAAGAAAGTGGCAATGTTCCTCCTGTCAAACCTTTAGATAAGCACATAATATCAGGTTTATGTTTCATATAATCAGAAGCAAACATCTTACCTGTTCTATAAAAACCAGTCATTACTTCATCTGCAATACAAATGATATTATTTTTTTTACAAAATTTTATCATTTCATTCAAAGTATCTTTGTCGTGCATTATCATACCTCCCGAACCTTGAATTAATGGTTCATAAATAAAACAACAAACAGATTTTTCTTTAACTATTTTTTTCAATAATGTAATCGCTTCTTTTTTCTTGTCCTTTGTAGGACTAGGTACTCTTTCTACCTTAAACATATATTCTTTAAAAGGGATATTGAAACTATCATCCGCTCCTGCCGACATGGCTCCAATCGTATCACCATGATATGCTCCTTCTAAAGCAATTATAGTATTCTTTTTTATATTTTGATTATAAAAATATTGAATCGCCATTTTGATACCTACCTCTACAGCCGTCGAACCATTATCAGAGAAGAAAACTTTGTCTTGATGAGGTAAATAATTTAAAATTCTTTCACTCAATTCTATTGCTGGTCGATGAGTAAAACCTGCAAAAATCACATGTTCCAAAGTCAATAATTGCTGGTGAATCTTTTTAGCAATATAAGGATGGGAATGCCCGTGAGTATTCACCCACCAAGAAGAAACACCATCTATATACTCATTATCTTTTTGGTCATACAAAAACTCTTTTTCACCCCTTTTAATAAAAATAGGTGGTTTAGCTGTTTTCATTTGAGTGAATGGATGCCAAATATTTTTAAGGTCTTTTTGTATTAATTTATCTTTAGACATTTTTATTATTTTTTACAAAGCTATTTAATTAATGAACAAAAATGAAGTTTTGGGGTATTATTAGATGTTATCACGAAAAATACTAATTCAATTTTCATAAAAAACTTTTCG
>JAHDBK010000499.1 GCA_020630455.1 Saprospiraceae bacterium | reverse complement strand
TTAGCTAATCTACGAGAATTCAAATATTGGACGATGTCCTATGCGGGGAATGGTTGGGTAAGCCAAAATAGATTGATGATCATGTGGGTTTTACTTGCAGGTGTTTTTCTAGGCGGTTTGTTGTATATCTTTCCAATGTTTCAAAAATCTGAGGGCATTCAAAATAATAATATTTATTTCGATAAAGTAAACAATAGAGGTGCTTGGGGTATTGCCTTAGGAATATTAATGATTGTGTTCTATATTATCATTTATTTTGCACAACATTGGATTGTAGAATGGGGAATCGCGTTTGATGAAATGAGCCTTTTTCTAAGTGGAGGAAAGGCTTCGCATTGGTTCATGTATGGTGCATTATATACTGTAGCAGTATTAGTGATGGGGGCTAGATTTTGGGCAAAGTATCGCCATAATCGCTACCAATTAGTAAGAACGGCTTCGGTGATATTTTTTCAAGTAGTATTTGCTTTTTTGATTCCTCAAATTTTATACAGCCTACACCTGCCTGGTGATGATTTAAAAAACGCTTGGCCCCTCAATTATTATTTCTTTTTTGATTGGAATATTCAATCGCATATAGAGGCTGGAACGATAGGTTTGTTCATGTTGGGTTGGGGAATATTTTTTAGTCTAGTGGTTGTACCTTTTTTGACTTATTGGTATGGCAAAAGATGGTATTGTTCTTGGGTCTGTGGCTGTGGAGGACTAGCAGAAACATTAGGAGACCCATTTAGACAACAATCGGACAAATCCCTAAGAGCTTGGAAGATAGAGCGATATTTAATTCATGGTGTTTTAGTTTTTGCTATTTTAATGACAATTTTAGTTTTACTAACCTATTTTACAGGAGGCTTTGGAATGTCCTATGCAATACGAGATTGGTACGGCTTTTTTATAGGAAGTATATTCGCAGGGGTAGTAGGTACTGGGTTTTATCCATTAATGGGGAGTAGAGTATGGTGTCGTTTTGGTTGTCCATTAGCAGCAATTATGGGTATTATTCAAAGGTTTCAATCAAGGTTTAGAATTACTACTAATGGTGGTCAATGTATATCTTGTGGCAATTGTTCTACTTACTGCGAAATGGGAATTGATGTTCGTTCTTATGCCCAAAAAGGACAAGATATTGTTAGGGCATCTTGTGTAGGATGTGGAGTGTGTTCAGCTGTATGTCCAAGAGGCGTTTTGAGATTAGAAAATGGAGATGGAGATATCGTCCAAAGAGCATCACAAGAAAGAACCATCCATGTAAAAGAAGATGATATTTTTGTTCATTTGGTAGATTAATGAATACTAGAAAATACATACTAAAAAAGCCTCATTGAATGATCTCAATAAGGCTTTTTTAAATTTCAAATAATAAAGAATTTTCTTTATCATTGTATCTGTTAAAGAATTAAATATGCAATGGTCTATTATCTGTAGCGGCTAAAGCGGCTTCTTTAGTAGCTTCAGTATAGGTAGGATGAGCATGACTCATACGGGCAATATCTTCTGCCGAACCTCTAAATTCCATTACTGCTACAGCTTCCGCTATCATATCAGCAGTACGAGGTCCTACCATATGAACACCCAATACTTCATCTGTTTCTTTGTGAGCCAATATTTTAACCATTCCATCAATATCCATACTCGCTCTTGCACGACCTAATGCCTTGAAAGGAAACTTACCTACTTTATATGGAATACCTTCTTCTTTTAATTGTTCCTCAGTTTTACCCACAGCAGCTACTTCAGGCCAAGTATAGACTACTCCAGGAATCAAATTGTAGTTGATATGAGGTTTTTGACCAGCCATATATTCTGCTACAGCAACGCCTTCTTCTTCTGCTTTGTGGGCCAACATTGTTCCTTGTATTACATCTCCAATGGCAAAAATTCCAGGAACAGAAGTCTCTAAATGACTATCTACAGGGATGCGTCCTCTATCATCAGTTTTAATACCGATATTGTCCAAGCCTAAGCCTTCTGTGTAAGCACTACGACCAATAGCTACCAAACAATAATCCGCTTTAAGACTCATTTCTTCTTCACCATCTCTCTTTTTGTAATTTACTGTTACAGAACGCGAAGTAGCACTAACACTTGTCACAGCGTGTTTTAGATTAAACTTCATTCCTAATTTTTTTAGAGAACGAATCAGTTCTTTAGAACAATCTTTGTCCATTCCAGCTATAATTCTATCAGCGTATTCTACAAATTCAACTTCCGTTCCTAACCTTGCAAAAACAGAACCTAGCTCTAGACCAATCACACCCGCACCAATAATCACCATTTTTTTAGGTAATTTATCAATGTTTAATGCTTCTGTTGAAGTAATTACCCTTTTTTTATCATAATTAAAAGCAGCTGGGACAATTGGTTTTGAACCTGTAGCTATAATGGTTTTATCGGTTTCAATTTGCTCAGAACTACCATCGGATTTACTTATTTTAATATTGTTTTTATCAACAAATGAACCAACTCCATGGTATACATCTATTTTATTTTTTTTCATTAAAAATGAAACACCACCATTGGTTTGACTGACTACATCATTTTTACGCTTTACCATCTGTTTCATATCCAATTTCAAACCATCGATACCAATGCCATGTTCTTTAAAATTCTCATGAGCATTGTGGTAATGTTCACTAGAATCCAATAATGCTTTGGATGGGATACAACCAACATTCAAACAAGTACCTCCTAGTACTTCATATTTTTCTATAATAGCTGTTTTGAATCCTAATTGTGCCGCTCTAATTGCTGCAACATATCCGCCAGGTCCAGAACCAATTACGGTAACGTCGTATTTCATTTTTATTAATTTTTATATTAAATTATAAAAAATTTTCTTTATTTTTTATACTTAATAATGATTAAATATTAAATAATGAGACAAAAATACAAAAGAAAATATTAATTGCTTAATAATCATTTTGAATAATTGCTGTGATTAGACCTTATTACGAAAAATTGATTATAGCTAAATTGTCTTTTTAATGATATTCTTCGTTATTCCTCTCAACCATAGCTACGGCTATGCTTTTCGAGTAATGCCTTGACTATCACTAAAAATACTAATTTATCTTTCATAAAAAACTTTTCGTAATAACGTCTATTTAAAACAATATAATTAATTTTGTGTTTAATAAACATTAAAGAGAGTATTAAGAAATGAATAAAGAGTAGTGAGAATAATTGTGAAAATCCAATTCCACTGCTTTATTATTTAAGTAAATTAGACGTTATTAGACAAAAATAATTATAAATAAATAAAGTTAAATTATAAAGAAAATTCTTTATAATTTGTATGAAAATTTTAAAATTAGTGTCTAAATTCTTTTCGTATCTCTACTTTCTTAATATCTCTAAGTACACTGTAACATAAATTTATTGAGTTTTTGAAATAAGAATTTTGTTTT
>JAHDBK010000498.1 GCA_020630455.1 Saprospiraceae bacterium | reverse complement strand
ATTTAAGCCTGCTGCTTGATATGTGAGTTCCACTAATTTGTAACGCACTCAAATTAACTCTTCAATTGCTTTAACAGGTGAAGCTTTTATCAAAGATTCAATATGGTCTTTTTCGACTTTTATAGTTAATTCTTTACTCATTTGTAATTTGTTTTCTTTTATTTCCTGCAACGGCGGTGCATGAATCAAGTCGGCGATTAATCCGAGAGTTTCAAGCGTGAAACCGATAGCTCAAAATACATCTTTTTTCCCCGAAAGCAAAAAACAGAAAGCTAAAATCGCCGAATTGCGTTATGCACATTGTTGTGCTCAGTTTTAAATTTATCAATTAGCATATTTTTTTACCGTTCTTCTAACTCTAATTCCGATTGCAGGTTTTTCATTAATATCAAATCTCAAGCATAATATTTCTACTTGCATATTTTTAAAAGAGTATCCAATTCCCAAATCTGTAATTATCCCCATTCGGCTAGGAGGACTATTTCTTGAAAAGTTAATTTCTTCTTTATATATAAAAACATATTCTTCTATCGTTTCATCATATATTCTTGAATATAAATATTCGTATTCTAAATTCTGATAAAAATTGTAATCTATCCCTATTCCAAAAAGAAAATATAAATGTGCTTTTTTTACAGGGTATAGTCTATATTCAATTGGGATAGATATTTTTAAACGCTTATGCATTTCATCAAAGTAATTAATATCTGCATCACCATTAATAGTTATAAGGACATTTCGCCCAAAATATGTCTCATATTCTTTGAACATAAAATTTAGCCCTAAACTTATTTCATTCCGAGTATTCTTTTTTCTTCTCAAATCAACATAAGTTCCAATTTCAAATCCATGACCCGCTATATAAATGTTGCCGTTTTCTGTTTCATTTAGTATTTCTGATTCTAAATCTCTGTCTAATACGGACTCATAAAGTAGATTCAAACCAATTTTATCAATACGCTTTTCAATACCTTTTTGACCTTTTATGGAGCTAAAGCAAACAATAGTTATCAATATTAATAATGAGCTTTTAATCTTATAAGTGGTTTTCAAAATATTTTAGTTTTGTTTATAAAATTTAATTCAAGACGCTCTCTTCTATCGAATTGAGCACAACGGGAGTGTTTTTGACTTTTGCTGGATTTAACCCGAAAACCGAAAGTGAAATAGGGTAGGATTTGCGTCCCTATTCCCCGAAGGTAAAAAACTAAACCCAAGAAATTCAGCAAATGGGCAAAAACACAATGTTCTGTGCTGTTTTATCTTTCCATTCTTATCGTTTCTTCTTTTTCAATCATTGTATCATTCTCTCTTAATAAACAAGTAATTTCAACGTAATTTCCTTCTTCAAAAATATTCTTAATACATGCCAATTTAGACGGATTTATACATACTCCTTCATACTTTAATATCTTTTCTTTTTCTGAAAAACAGTTAATACAATTTATACTGAATTTATCTGTATCCTTCAATTCTGGTAGATAATATATTTCACCCTTTTCTATATTGTACTTTACAAGTGTTTGATACTTTTCTATTTTTTCAGGATTCATTTTATCAACTATTAGTATTCCATTCGTATAGGTATCAGAAGCAAAAATAAAGTATAGCTTCTTACTATTTTCTCCTTCAAATCTAGGAACAAAATATTTTCTAAAATTTAAGACATTTTCCTCTTTGATTAATACCATTTTATCTTCCTTACTTATTCTTATATATATGTCCTCATATTTAGTTTTATCATCTTTTACCAAATATTCTATTTTCCATCCTTCAGTAGTAATTGTATCTTGAATCCAAATTCCTATTTCTTCATAATTAGGATGTTTATCTTTCTCTTCAATTGGTAAGAAAATATTTGATTTTTGAGACTTTAAAACAGAGCTATGAATACAAAACAATATTAAAATTAATGTTATGGTTCTCATCTTTGCTTTTTCTTTTTTGAATTAATTCTTTCAGATAAACTTTATAGCACAGAACGAGAGTACAAACAGCGTACGACCGTATGGGAGTATGACTGGTTTGTACAGTGTTGGCAGTCGTTGTTAATATTCAATTTCTATTTCATTATTTCCATATTGAGAAAACGGAATACTTAAAAATTCTGTCTCTATTTCATTCCCATTTTGATTTTCAACAGTTTTTGATAGATACATACTATCTATACAACAAACTTCTGAATATATTGTAGTATCAATATTTTCAATAGTGTACCATTGACTTATGGTTGGAGTATCTGGCAATAAAGAAATTTTACACTTCCTAGATTCTGATGAAATTTTAATCACTTCTATTTTTAGTGCTTTTGTTAAGCAAAAAAGTAAATTCCATTCATTTTCATCTTCTATTTCTTTACCAAGTATTCCAAATATTGGTTGTATTAATGGAAAGTTTGTTGTGTCATAAAGTGATATATTTTCATCTAATTGGCGTATATTAAATAATTCTTTATCGGTCTTTTCTAATTGAATATCGTAAATTCCATTTACATCTGTCATTACTGTATCTGAAATTTCATCAAACGTTTGGACTGACCTATCCATTCTATTTATAGCAAGTTTAATCCCAGACAAACATTCTCCATTATTATTTTTAATTACTCCGTAGTATCTTTCAAATTGATTAGATGATTCCATTTCAGACTTTTGACAAGAATAAAATCCACACAAAATAATTATTAACCATATTAATGATTTTATCTCGAAACTAGAACTCATTTCTTTTCATTTTTTAGTTTAAAATCTATTTTCTCTTTAAATTTAATAATCTGACTATCCGCATACTGGGCACTAAATTTATAACTAGTTGATTTTCAAAGCTTATTTTTTACCAATTTTATAGTTAGTACCCAATACGTTTTTTTCTATTTATATTAATTTCAGATTGCTTAATGACTGCCAACGATGGTGTACACGTGAAGTCGCATCCGCCAAGGTGACCAAAAGTGCAAAACGCCAGCCAAATTTACCTTTTTTTACCCGAAATAAAAAACGAAAGTAAAAGATGCGACATCACCTTGTACACAATGTTGAGCGACGTTATAATTTTCTTCGACCGAAAGTGAAAATGGAAAGCCTTTAGTCGTATTTTCCCCATTCAGCGAGTGAGAAACTCAAACACAAGCATTCTCAAATTCCATATTCTTTACCAATATTGCGGGCTGCCTTTCCTCCAAATTCATTCATTTATTTTCCATCAAAAATGTGTTTTTTCCATTAATTCAACCGCTTGTTTTCAATTCATTATTTTTTTTTCTGAAATTCCACCTTTATTCTAAGATGAAAAACGGGTGATTTTAAACATACTTTTGCCAGTTTCTTTGAGCTATTTATCCGATTTTCAACTTTATTTCAAATAATCCATTTTCTGAAATTCCACATCATTTTTTAGATTTTCTTCTTTCAAATTTCA
>JAHDBK010000497.1 GCA_020630455.1 Saprospiraceae bacterium | reverse complement strand
CTCAATGTTCCTTTGTATGCTAACCAGTACATCACTGGTACAACAACTAAGGTCAAGACAGTTGCAAAAGTTAAACCATAAATCACCGTCCATGCCATAGGCCCCCACATAGCTACATTATCTCCTCCGATGAATATTTGAGGGTCTAATTCAGAAATAAGGGTAAAGAAATTAAAGTTAAAACCGATAGCAAGAGGGATGAGTCCTAAAATTGTTGTAATCGCCGTTAATAATACTGGGCGAAGACGGGTAGCACCTGCTTGGATTATCGCCTCTTTTACTTTTTCAGAAGCCATAATTTGTCCTCTTTGCAATCCTAATTCTTTTCTTTTCTTTTTTATTAATAAATCAACATAATCTATTAATACAATGGCATTATTCACTACAATTCCCGCAAGGGAAATAATTCCTACACCTGTCATAATCACCACCAAATCACTTCCTGTAATGACATATCCTAAGAATACACCAATAGTACTTAATAATATAGATAATAAAATAATAATAGGTGAAGTAATGGAATTGAACTGAGTTACTAAAATGATGAAAATCATGAACATCGCTAACATCAATGCAGTAAATAAGAATGCCATATTTTCTGCCTGCTCTTTTTGTTCTCCTGTAAACTCATAGGACATGCCTTTTGGTAAATCATAAAATTCCATTTGTTGTTCCAAATTAGCAACGATTTCATTAGCATTATAACCTTCTAAAATATTAGACGAAATCGTAACCATACGCTGCATGTCTTTACGTTTGATAGCGGTGTATGTTTCTCCTCCTTCGATAGTAGCAACACTTTCAACAGGTACTTGTTTTACTCGTCCATCGCCTCTATCTCTAAAAGTAATTTTTTGAGACATCAAGGCTTGTTTATCATTTCTAAAGTTTTCATTAGAGCGAATATTAATAGGATATTCATCTTCTCCTTTTTTATACTTAGAAACCTCCCATCCATATTGGGCAGTTCTTAGTGCCATTGCAATATCTCTAGTATTAATTCCATATAGACGAGCAGAGCGACGGTCAATATTAACGGTTTGCTCTGGTTTTGCCAGTTTCACATCTGCTTTTAATCCTTCAATACCACTTATTTTTAGGTTATTAAGATAAGCAATGATTTTTTGAGATTCCAGCATTAATTCCTCGATATTTTCACTACGAATTTCTAAATTAATAGGTTTACCCGTAGGAGGACCATCTTGATTTTTTTCTACTGAAATCTGAACACCAGAGTATTTGCCTAGTATTTTTTCACGAATGTCATTCATGGCATCTCTGGTAGATAATTCTCCTCTTTTAGAAGCCTCAACAAAGGAAACCGTTAGCCTTGCTTTATTGGGTGAAGCTCCTGGGTCAGGAGGACCACTAGGGTCTGCTGTCCCTTCCCCTATTTGTGTCAAAATAGATTCAACAATTGGTTCATAAGGTTTCATTGCTTCTTTTACATCTTTTTCCAAATCTCTCATCAAGGCATTGGTATCTTCAATATCTGTTCCCATATCCATTTCTACAAATGCATTGACATAGAGCGGGTCTCCTTCTGGGAAGAAAACCACCTTAGGCATGAAAGTGCCTAACATTCCAATTGAAAATATTAATAAGAAAAATGTACCAAAGAAAATACCCAAAGGAGTAATTCTCCCTTTCAAAGAAAAGGATATGAATTTATTATAAGCTCTTTCGAGGATAGGTAATGCTTTTTCTTGGAAAAAGAAAGATGCAGGTCTTAATACTAAAAGATTTAGTAAAGAAACAATAGCTACTATTCCTAGCAAATTCCTAGCAGGTAAAACACCAGCAAAATGGGACAAGACCGCCAATACAGTCAAAACGCCCACGAATATTAATCCTCTTATGAGTTTCTTTCTTCTTTCATCTTTCGTATCTGCTCTTTCGTCTACTTTCATTAATGCTGAAGTCAATACTGGATTGATAACTAAGGCTACAAATAGTGAAGAACAAAGGACTATGATTAAGGTAATAGGTAGATATTTCATAAATGAACCCATAATTCCAGGCCAAAATGCCAAAGGAATAAAGGCTGCTAAAGTAGTAGCTGTTGAAGCAATAATTGGCCATGCTACTTCCCCTGTTGCTCGCTTGGCTGCATCGAGCGGGTCTTGACCACTTTGCATATATCTATATATATTCTCTACTACCACAATACCATTATCCACTAGCATCCCCAAGGCTAATATTAAGGAGAATAGTACAACCATATTCATGGTCACTCCCATTAGATTCAATATCATGATACCCATTAACATGGAAAGAGGTATCGCTATACCTACAAACATGGCGTTTCTTATTCCTAAGAAAAACAATAGAACTAATACTACTAAAATTACACCTGAAATGATTGAATTCTGTAAATTAGAAACTTCATTTCTTGTATTAATTGATTGGTCATTGAATAAATTAACTTTCAATTGTTTAGGGAAGAAATCACTTTGAGCCTTGTCAACTATCACTTTGATTTTATCTGAAGCGGCTAATAAATTAGCTCCTGAACGTTTGACCACATCGCAAGAAACTACAGGTAAACCATCAGAACGAGCATAGGAGGTTCTTTCTTCGAAAGCGAATTTTACTTCTCCAATATCTTTGATAAATACAGGAGCACCTCTTTCTGTTTTGATGATAACATTTTCTATTTCTTTAGCAGATTCAAAAAGTCCTACAATACGGACAGCACTTCTAAAACCATTACTTACAATTTCCCCAGCAGACATGGTTACGTTTTCTTGTTCAATCGCTTCCTTGATATCATAATAAGAAATTTGACGAGATTGCATTTCCATCAAATCTACAAGAATGACCATTTCTCTATCTACAGAGCCTTTAATTTCTACTTTAGAAATTTCCTTTAGTTGTTCGATTTCATCTTGTATATATTCAGCATAATACCTGAGTTCATCCACAGTAAAATTACCTGATAAATTAACAGAAACGATAGGTAATTCTGCCATATTTACATCTTGAACAATAGGGTCACGAGGAAGGTCATTGGGTAAATCTGGTTTAGCCTTATCAATCGCTTCTTTCACATCTATAACCGCATCATCAATATCTACATCAGAATTAAATTCAGCAATAATTACCGAAAAATCCTGCATTGAAGTAGATTCAACTTTTTTTATCCCTTCTAGTGATTTAAGTTCTTTTTCAATGGGGCGACTTACTAGGTTTTCTATATCTACAGCAGAATTACCTGGATATGGGGTATTGATATAAACTTGAGGCATTGATACCTCTGGAAACTGTTCTTTTGGTATATCATTAAAAGCGAGGATACCAAATAATAATATCATGAAAGTCAACAAAAAGACACTCATACTATTATCTACTGCCCAAGTAGTAAGTCCAAAATACCTATATTTTTTTTCTTTATTTTCCATTTTTCAATGAATTCT
>JAHDBK010000496.1 GCA_020630455.1 Saprospiraceae bacterium | reverse complement strand
CAGAACAAAAGGCTCTTTCAAAATGCAATTTTATTTATGTTACAGTGTATTTAGTCGTTTTGTAAGGTTCTACTTATTGGTTTTTAGCTTCATTCCAAAGGGCATCCATTTGTTCTAAACTCATATCTTGAAGTGGCTTGGTAGCCTTTTTTTCTATATATTGAAAACGGTATTTAAACTTTTTATTAATTTTTTCTAAGGCTGTTTCAGGGTCAACGTTAATAAATCTTGCGTAATTGATGAGAGAAAAAAGCACATCACCAAATTCTTCTTCTCTCTTTTCCATCGAATCATTTTCATTGAATGTCGCCTCAAGTTCTTCCATTTCTTCTTTTACTTTGTCCCAAACTTGAGTTCTGTTTTCCCATTCAAATCCAACCTGAGCAGTTTTTTGTTGCATTCTATAGGCTTTGACCATAGCAGGAAGAAAATTAGGAACACCTTCTAAAAGTGATTTTTTGCCTTCTTTTAATTTGAGTTGTTCCCAATTTTTTTTAACTTCTTCTTCATCTTTGACTTCTATATCTCCATATATATGAGGGTGTCTTGATATCAATTTTTCACAGACATGATAGATGGAGTCTTTAATATTAAAAGCATTTTTTTCATCTGCAATTTTAGCATAAAAAACGAGATGCAACATGATATCGCCCAACTCTTCTTTGATGCCTTTCATATCTTTTTCTAAGATAGCATCAGCGAGTTCATAGGTTTCTTCTATGGTAAGGACTCTTAGACTTTCAAGCGTTTGTTTTTTATCCCATGGACACTTCTCACGCAATTCATCCATTATTTGTAGTAATCTTTCAAATTCTTTAGATGCTTCTTTATAATTTACAGACATATTTATTTTTTGCTGACAAAGTTAAGTGATTTAATCATAGCATTTCAACAAATTTTTATATTTAATTGTTACCTTTGTAAAAAAATATTAAAATGGAATTTTTAAGCGTATTAGCAATCATTTTTACTGCATTTTTAATATCCTTTGTATTAATAAATTTAAGACATGTTGTAACTGGTCAAGAATTTAGAGGTACATGTGCTACCAATAATCCAATGGTTAAAGATAAATTTGGCGATTGTACAGTCTGTGGCAAAAAAGCTGGAGAAGACTGTAAAATGCCTGAGGTAGATTAATACTTTTAATGCCCTAATTAAAGCATGTTTAAATTAGTAGGTTTATATTCTTATTTTATTTTTATAAGTAGATGCAACGATTTATATTTTTTCTCGTATTAAATAGTATATCTAATAATTAAATTAACTAAATTCTACTTTTAAATTGAAATTAATTCCTTCATTTATATTATTAATACCGACTGTTTTGTCAAGCATTTTTGCTTTTCAATATAAGAGTATAGAATCTTATAATAAAAGGAAATTAAAAATAGATGCTGCTAGATTAGCTATTAAATATCAAAATGGAACTAAAGATTTAAAAGAGCAAAGTATTGAAATATCTAATAATTATATAGATGAATTTTATAAAATGCTTGTTTTATTAAATGAATCGGAGCTTGAAGAGATGCAAGAAGTAAAAGCTGAGAGTATAAGAGCAGCATCTAACATAGCTATTGATAAAATTTGGTTGATACACATCAAAGAAGCCGATTGGAAAAACGCAATAGAAACTCTTGATATACATAACGGAGGCAAAGTAGTTGAACTCATAGAAAATTATGATTTAGAGGTTATAGACGATAATTATTGGGACGAAAACAATAATGTCCTTTTGTTGCAAAGTAGAAATATGTATAATATGAAAGCTTTAGCACACCAATTCGAACAGGCCGCTCCCGAAACTATTGAGCAAGCACTTCCTAATATTTCAGATATTCAGCCCGATAGTGATATATCTGTCAAAAAATCAAACAACAACTGGCAAGTAACATTCTACAAGTATGGTTCTTCATTTATCAATAAAAGTAAAAAGTCTTGGACTTTTGAAATTATTGATGGAACAAAGGTCAAATTTTTGTCAAAAGAAGAAGCATAAAAAACTTAAACTTCAAACATTTTTATTAGTTTTTTTAACACAAAAATAATTTCAATATTATTCTTGGAGTTACATATATTATTGATATTCAATATAAAACATTTTTATTTATATAAATAATATACAAAAAAGTATGTCACGAATTTTAATGCAAAATCACAGGATTAACTGTTGTTGGCATTAAAAATGCAACTGTTGAAGTAAATAGAAAAATAATTTATTTATAAAAACATCATGTTAAAAAAGAACTTACATATCATTTTTTATTTTGTAATTATTATCCTAATGATTACAAACTACTCTTTTAAAGATATAAAGGATAGTACCTTTTCTTATATTAATTATCAAAATATTAATAAAGCAGAAAAAAAAGCATTCTTGAGAGATGCTACTAGATTATCTTTAAGACATATAGCTAAAGGAACTCCATTTGAAGATTTACAACCGAATATTCCTACAGAGATTAAAGACGAATTGTACCAAGCATTATTAGCTATACAACAATCCGAAATCTCTGAAGCGCAATTAGTCAATAGTAAATATAAATTACATACTTTTCCTAATCCTCAAGTAGATAGAATACAAGTAAAATATAAAAATACAGCGACTTGGTCGAAACCTTTAAAAATTTCTGATAAGGATTTCACTACAGATAGTGAAATTATAAACCAAATTTGTACAGACTATAATCTCAAAATTTCTCAAAATGAAATTTGGAATGATGATTATAGTTTCTTTATTTTAGAAGCTAAAGAACCTGTGAATATGTCTTCTATTGCTAAGATGATAAAAACTGAAGAAGACATAGAAGATATTAACTTTTTCTTACCCAATTTTGATGGAAATGATTTAGAAGCCATCAAAACAGCAAATGGTTGGATTTTTAATTTTATGATTAAATTCGACGCTTGCTTTACAGGTTGTAAGAAAAAAAGAGTGTGGAGTTTTGAAGCTAAAAATATTAAAAAGGAAGGTGCTAATATTATTTACTTAGGAGTGAGTGGTGACGAATTACCCGCTTGGATGAAAAAGTAATTGGCACACTATTTGCCTTATAAAGAGTGTTAAGTGAGTGTTTGTTCATAGTTTTTGTTTTTTGTTTTTGTCCCTGTCATTCCAAAATGACAGGGTTTTTTATATGTGGATAATTGTTTCTATATTTGTAAATAAGTTTTTTAAAATATAACAATTTATTAATACTTTTTTATCTATCTATTTCGTATATTAAATACAATTAGAATTTAAACTATGAAAAATATTTTTATTATCCTACTAATGTTTTTGAGTCAATATATTATTGCCCAAGACTTATATGACATTCGCAAAATTCAAGAATTCAAAATTACTTTCAAAGATCCAAATTGGGATAGGACATTAGATTCTCTCAAAGAGCTAGGAACTAAAAAAAGAATTGCTGCT
>JAHDBK010000495.1 GCA_020630455.1 Saprospiraceae bacterium | reverse complement strand
CAGCATCAGATTGATATGCTTTGGCATTTTCTCCTAAATCAGCAACTATAGCATCAGCTGCTTGAGAAGATGAGCGATAAGTGAAAGCGACTTTGGCTCCTTCAGCGATGAATCTCCTTACGATGGCTTCTCCAATACCTCTAGAACCACCTGTAATTAAAGCTATTTTTCCGTCTAATAAACCCATTTGATATAAATTTTTGGCAAAGATAAGCATAGCATTAAATAATATCCTTAGAATATGAATTATTTTTAAATCTAAACTTAAAGGTTATTATTTAATTGAATTACCTTTGCGGAAAATAAATCAAAACCAATGGGAGAAAAATTTATCGAAGCTTGGAATAAAATGTTAGATAGGATAGTTGAATGGTTCAACCTGTTTATTGAAAACCTACCTAATATCATATTAGCAATAGTTGTATTCGTATTATTTTATTGGATATCAAGAATGATTTCTAGGTATTTCAATAAATTTTTAGGTCGTTTTGTAGAGCAATTATCAGTAAGAAGGCTCATTGCCAATTCTATATCCGTAGTATTTATAGGTTTAGGCTTAATTATATCCTTAAGCGTATTGAATTTGGATAATGCCATGCAATCACTTTTAGCAGGTGCGGGGATAGCGGGTTTGGCAGTTGGTTTGGCACTTCAAGGCGTTTTATCCAATACATTTTCGGGTATTTTTCTTGCCGTTAAGGATTCAATCAATATTGGAGATTGGATAGAAACCAATGGCTTTGCTGGTAAGGTAATTGATATTAATTTGAGAAATACCAAATTATTAGCAAGTGATAATAATATTGTTATTATTCCCAATAAATCAGTGATTGAAAATAGTTTTAAAAATTTTAGTTTGACCAAGCAAATCAGAACGACTATTAATTGTTCTGTTTCTTATGATACTGATTTAGAAAAAGCTAAAGTAGTGGCTATTGCTTCAATAGAATCTTTATATCCTCCAATAGTAGGAAAGGAGGTTGAGTTTTATTATCGAAATTTTAGTCAATCTTCTATTGATTTTATCTTGCGTTTTTGGGTAGATGGAACAGATGGTATTTCTTCACTAGAAGTAAGGAGCGAAGCAATATCCGCAATAAAAACTGCCTTTGATAAAAACGGTATCGAGATTCCTATACCTGTTTCAAAAGTGATAAGAGAATAGAATTTATTCATCTGTCAGATAACAGAATTAAATATGACGAACAAAGAAATAGCCAATTATTTTAATGACTTAGCCAGTATAATGGAGCTTCACAAAGAAAATCCATTTAAAATAAGGTCATATAAAAATGCTTATATTACTATTAGAAAATATCCAGAATCCTTTATGGATATGGATAAGGATAGTATTGGACAAATCAAAGGGATTGGCAAAGCCATCAACGATAAGATTGAAGAAATCAAGAATACTCAAACACTCAATACCTATCAAAAGTATTTAGATATTACCCCTCTAGGAGTTGTTGAGATGCTCAATATCAAAGGCTTGGGCCCTTCTAAGATTAGGGTAATTTGGAAAGACTTGGGAGTTGAAAGTGTTGGTGAGCTTTTATATGCTTGTAATGAAAATAGATTGGTGAGTTTAAAAGGTTTTGGAGAAAAAACTCAAAAAGATGTCATCCAAAAAATTCATTTTTATCAAAATTCCTTAAATAAATATCACTATGCAAGAATATTACCTTATGCCGAGAAATTATTATTAGAAATAAAAGAAAAAATAGGAGATGTAGCCTGTGAATTTGTAGGCGGTTTAAGGAGAAAAGACATTATCATAGAAGAAATTGAAATATTAATAGCAAAAGATAATATTGATGATATTTTTGATGATAATTTAATATTAATAAAAAAAGATAAAAATCATTATATGGCTAAATTGGATGCCAGTTTATTAGTCAATATTTATACTTGTAATGAAAATGAATGGGGGTCTAAATATTTTAGATATACTGGCACAAGAGCATTTTTAGAAGCTTTTTTAGAGCAATCAGAAGCCAAAGATTTTACAAATATAAAAGAAGAAAAGCTCATTTTTGAGAATGCCCAATTACCTTATATTGTCCCAGAATGTAGGAATGATGCTATTTATATAGGTAAAAATACCGATAATTTAATTGTAGAAACAGACATAAAGGGCGTTATTCATGCTCACTCGACTTTTAGTGATGGTATGAATACATTAGAAGAAATGGCCCAAGCCTGTATTGATAAAGGATATGAATATTTGGGAATAACAGACCATTCAAAATCGGCTTTTTATGCAAATGGTTTAAAAGAAGATAGGGTAGAAGAGCAATGGCATTTAATTGATGAATTGAATCAGAGGTTTTCTAATTTTAAAATCTTTAAAGGAATAGAGTCTGATATTTTATATGATGGGAATTTAGATTACGATGAAGCTATTCTAAAAGGTTTTGATTTTATAATTGCTTCGGTACATTCTCAATTGAAAATGGACGAAGAAAAAGCCACTTCAAGAATTATAACAGCAATTGAAAATCCATATACTACCATATTGGGACATCCAACAGGACGATTATTATTATCTAGAAAGGGTTATCCTGTTAATCATCAAAAAATTATAGATGCTTGTGCTACTAATAATGTAGCGATTGAACTCAATGCCAATCCTTTGAGATTAGATTTAGATTACCAATGGATACCTTATGCAATGGAGAAGGGTGTTAAAATTTGTATCAATCCAGATGCCCATTCTATTACGGGAATAAATGATATCAAATATGGTGTTTTGGCTGCTAGGAAAGGAGGTCTGACAAAAGAGTCTTTATTTGAGTTGAAATGAGTATTTTCTAGTTTTTACTGAGTTCTAAGTATATTTCTTCTATTTTATCAATAGGAATATTGGTAATTTTAGAAGTAACACTAGCTTCAATACCATTGTCAAAACAATTTTGAATAATAGATAATTTAGCATTGTATTCTCCTTCTTTTACTCCCTCGATTTTTCCTTTATATAATCCTTTAAGATAAAAAGAGTCTTTTTCTATTTCGTATTCTAAATTCATATCATTAATAATTTTATGAGCTTCATCTTCAAATTTACGCAATCTTGCTAAAAACATCAATTGATTGATGTATTTTTTTTCAGAAATTCTATTCTCTTTTGATAATTTTTTCAATTTGTAAATAATTAATTTTAAAACTCTTTCGAGATCATTTTCTTTGACTTGTGATAATAGTGCTAAAATAATTATTTCTGGAATTTGTGAAGTCAATAGTTTTTGATGGTTTAATTTATTTAATTCTATTGTCATAAAACCAGTATAAATTTCATTTTTTCTAAGGGTGTTTTTCATTTTTGATGGACTCGTACCTAAATAAATAACAATATGCTCTATAGGTAATTTGTATTTGTTTAATAATAATGAATGATATTCGCCGATGCGATAAACCATATTCTTATCATCTTTCCTT
>JAHDBK010000494.1 GCA_020630455.1 Saprospiraceae bacterium | reverse complement strand
AATTTAGCTATAATCAATTTTTCGTAATAACGTCTAATATATCAAACAACAATTTCTTTGCCAACATTAGTTAAATTTTACATGTTTTAAGATTTGTCATTCATCACGCCAGCATAGAGTAACAATTTCAATTCATCTGCATTAATATGAACATCATTAGTCAATCCCGTTCTTAAATCGGTCAATGTATTTTTCAAATCATAAAGTCTCAGTACTTTTGAATATTCATTATCATCTTCTAAAATACTTACTTTTATAGGTAATGGTGATTGATGATTTCTATAAAAAAGGTGATAACCTTGTTCTCCTTTTATAATATCAAACAAACCGTGTGCTTCAGCTATTATACTTCTATTTTTTCTATCTACTTCGTGTTGAATATCTGCCTGTTCAAAATAAAGTATATGCAAATTCATTAAATATTGAATTTCATCCATACCTTTTCCTTCTATTGACGATTCATATTGTAAGGTAACTTGATTAGAAGAGCCATCCATAAAAGAATTAAACTGAATTTCTAAAAATTGAACATCCAAAAATGCATCTACCATTTCTGTATTCATAGAATTGAATTGATTTGCAGCAAAGCGATAATATTCGTTAATTTCCTTGATGGCCTCTTCTTGAAAAAGTCTATCTTTCATCAATTCTCTTAGTCCTTTTGTAGAATATGAACTAGTATTTTTTTGGATATATGAGCCGAGTCCTCCTCCTTTTAGACGAAGGGGAATAACGGGTCCTCCTTTGAATTGTGCCTCTCTAAATCCAAGCATGGTTTCTTTGACATTATCTTTAGTATTGATTAATTTGTCTTTAAAATCATAATACTGCCAATCTAAACCCGCTTCATTATCATTAATAATGACTACGTCTTCTCTGTCTCTTTCGTATCGCCTGATATTCCTTTCAATTTTTTCTATTTGTTTTAATAATCTACCATAAAAACCTTTCGCTTTTTGTTCACTTGGCAAATCAGGAAGAAAGTTCAATTCTTTAGTTTTTTCAAACTCAAGAGAAACGATACGAGGTATCAATTGTTCATTTTCAATATCTATGCTCATAATAATTGAGCCTTCTCCCTCTATATTCAATAATTGTTGTGCAGAAAGAGCTGTCAAATCTTTTTCGATTTGTCTTTTCAGTGCTCTCCCGCCCATTTTCTGATTAAATCCTCTATTGGTAACCCACTCCAAAGCCTTTTCCGAAATATTGAGAATAGTTGTTCTTCTTACAAAGCCATCCCTTTTTAATAATTCATTGATTTGTAATCTTGCAATTCCTAATATATTTTCTTTTTCTAATGATTTAAAAATAACAATTTTATCAATCCTATTTATAAATTCAGGTCTAAAGTGATTTTCAACAGCTTTCTTATAAATAGCATCTAAATCTCCTTGACTTTTTTCAAATCCAATAGCAGAGGATGTCCTTTCTGCTCCTATATTTGATGTCATTATGATGATGGTATTTGAAAAATCTACTGTTCTACCCAAACTATCCGTTAAGCGACCATCATCTAATACTTGTAATAATAAATCGTGGACTTTAGGATGTGCTTTTTCAATTTCATCCAGCAATACTATTCCAAATGGATTATAGCGAACTTTCCCTGTCAATTGTCCTTCAGGATTGGTGTTGTCTCCAATCAAACGATATACTGCATAATCATCAATATATTCATTCATATCAAAACGCATCAATGCTTGTTGATTACTTGAAATATATTGAGACAATACTTTAGCTGCTTGAGTTTTCCCAACTCCAGTAGGCCCAATAAATAAAAAAGAGCCCTTAGGTTTATACGGATTAGCTAATTTTGATTTAATAATATGAACAACATCTGACAAGGCATCTACTGCTTGTTCTTGCCCCACCAACTGACTTTCTATTTCTTCTTTTACTTCGTTCTCTTGAAAAACTTGTGATTCATCCATTATTTGTTTAGAAAGACCACTAAAGTCCTGAAATTCTTCCTCTACTTCATAAACATCTATACTATTAAAGCGATGTTTTACTGATAATTGATTCAGCAACTGCATGACACCACCTGGTAAAGCATTCCTCTTAAAATAATTTCTTTGAATCGAAAACAATTTATAAATAGCATGGGTAGAAATCGTACAAGCATGTTGTATTTCCAATAACTTTCTATTTTGAAGCACCATCTTAACAGCATCAATCATAGGAGGTTCATCTAAGCGAATTACTCTAAACAAATCTGCAAATCGCCTATCTTTTTCTTGAACAATTTTCCATTCTTCTGGTGTTGCCAAAAGAATAACGGCAAGTGATTTTTTTTCAATATAAGACTTTAAAACATCGCTTAAAGTCATATCGTTTTGTGATGATTTACCAATTCTAAGGAGAGCCACTATATTATCAAAAAGCATTTTATCTTGAGCTTTATCTCTCGCTTGATTGATGTCTTTCCTTCTATCTTGAATGTATTTAATGATGGCTTCAAATCGTTTTTGCCACATACCCACTACACTCATTCCTGCTATGATTCTTGTGGGGTCTATATGCCAAATTTTTTGCCATGTTTCTGTATCTTTTTCTGAAACTGTTTTGAGATAACGATACAAACTTTCATGAATTACGCTCTTCTTACCCACTCCTTTGTTTCCAACAATTACATAAGAGGTGTTTTTAGTAGAAAAGGTTATTTTTTGTAAACTTTCTACAATATCTTCTCTATACCATGCTGACAATAAATTATTGGGATAATGTTCTGTCAAATCTCTAGCAACTTTGTACACTTCAACTCCTCCATCAAAATCTGTCTGCATTCCCATTGAAGCAAATAATGCTTCTAATGGGTCATGTTCAAATGGAAATTGAGCATTTTCTAATACAACACTAGAAGTTATAGTTCCAACAAATTCATTTTTAAGAGAATTATATACTTGCGTATTAATTGTTGCTCCTCCTAAATTCTTTTTTTCTTGTTTGAATAAATAAACTAACTTTTCTGCTACCTCTTTTTTCAAATCCGATTGTTTCGAATTTTCACTAGAAGAAATAAACATATAATTATTGATAAAAGGGAAATAAACATACTTATGGTTTTGGATTTCAAACACAACATAAGCGAAATAATCCTTTATAAATTGTTTTCCTAAATTAATTTCAAATAATTCTACATTATATTTTAATTCTGGAAAAAACCTGTACCATAAAAAACTAGATAATGAAGAACGATTGGTTCCCAAATTTTGGATATAATACTTAATTTCAGATTTGAATAGGTTTTCTGCCTTATCATACCTTCTAGCAGAAACAAAAGGATGTGCAAAGAATAAGGGCCTTATATTATATACTAATTTCCCTTCCTCTTTGGTTTGTCTTACGATGACAGGAACATCAATTGTAATTCGACTCATATTAAAGATGAGAAAAATTTATAGTTAAAAAATAATTAGTTTAAATATTTACTGTAAAATAATTGAT
>JAHDBK010000493.1 GCA_020630455.1 Saprospiraceae bacterium | reverse complement strand
AATAACAAAATTTATTTATAAAAGATACACTTTTTAAAATCATGCAAACATTTATAGTCTATAATAAGAATAATAAAAACGTTGTTGAAAATATAGAAAATAACTTAAAAAAAGTTAATATTGATTCTATCCACGATACAAGGAATTTATCCGAAAGAAATCAAGAATACCCATTATTGAGTTCTAAACCGACTGCTCCAATTATTCTTTTGATTAGCGATAATTTTTTGAAATCCAAAGATTGTATGTACGAAGCATTAAACTTCTTACAAAACAATGCTATCAAATCTAGAATTTATCCAATTATTACAGATGGTGTATCAAAAAATGAAAGTGGTGACTTACAATATTCTCCAACCAAATTTGAAAGAGTCAGCAATGTAATCCACTATATGAATTATTGGCAAGACCAATACCTCCACCTTAGGAAGCAACGTAGAGAAAATAAAATTGAAGACGAAGAAACTTTTGAGAATGAATTGCAAATTATCCGTTCTATTTCTTCAGAAATTGGAGAATTTTTAAGGATTTTAAGAAATACTGATTATTCTTACTATCAAGATTTATACAAAGAACATTACAAAGGTTTTCTTGAAAAGTCTGGTTGGCATTCTGCCTACAATCAGTTAAAAGGTATGAGTTTACTTCCTCTAACTTTAAATACAAATATTGATGAACATGAAAGCTCTATAAATCTATCAAATATTCCTGGAATACATCTAATCACTGAAAATAAAAGTAATGGCTCTTCAGATAACATTGTTGTAAAGGAAGAAAATCAACAACCTGAAACTAAAGTCGAAGAAAAAATTATTGAAAATATAGAGACTAAAATAGAAGAGGAAAAAGTAGAGTATATTGACAATAAAAAAGAAGAAGTAAAAACGCCTCTTTACAAAGAAGAAATTGTAGAAAAAAAAGAAGATAAACCCATGACATTACTTGAAAAACTTCAAGCAATGCAAAATAAAACTACAGAAAATATTGAAGAAAAAATGGATATTGTAAAAGACAATATTGAGGAAAAAACGGAAAAATTATCTGAAATAAAAAATGAAGATATTATAGAAAATATAGAAGATACAATTAGCACAGATAAAGACTCTATTATTGAAAAAGTAGTTGAACACAAAAACAATATTGAAGAAAATATCGAAAAAACTCCAATTATTGAAACTCAATCAATAAATGAAGTCATAGAAGATGAAAAAATTGCCGAAAGTTTAGAATTTGAAAAAGAAGGATTATCTTATGAAGATAAATCTTCTTATGATTTATTAGTTTCTCTTTTTGAAGATAGCAGTGTCATTGACGAAAATAAAGATGACAATAAATCAGAAATCGTTGAAGAAAACGAGATTTCAGAGGATATATTTAACGAAATAGAATCAAATGATGAACTTGTCGAAAAGATTGCTGAAGAAATCATTGAAGAAAAGATAGAAAAACCAGAGGAAGTTATTGGAGAAAGCCCTATCGATGAAGTCAAAACGTTTGAGCCTTATAGCTTAGAAATTATTAATGAAAAATTAGAAGACAACAACATTCTAGAAGCATTAAAAATGCTCAAAGAAAATGTAGATGCATTCCCAGAAAACAAAGCATATCGCTATGAATATGCAATGACACTCGGCGATTATGTAAAAGAATACACAGAAGCGAACAAACATTTAATGATTCTAGCTGAAAATAACCCTGACAATATTGAAATTCATTTGAGAATCGCTGAATATGCTACTTTAAACGAAGATTATAGAACAGCTAGAGATTATTACGAAAAGGCTATTAATGTTAATAAAGTATATCCAGGTATACATTACAAATTAGCATTATTGTATAATAATCAATTAAACAAACCTAAAAAAGCAGCTAAATATTTTGAACATGCTTATGATTTAGATAAGAAAAACCTTGATGCTTTATATCAATTGGCAGTTATTCAAGATGAATATTTGGGTAAGAAGAAAAAAGCAACTAAATCATTCAAAAAACTACTCAATAAAAACCCTGATCATCCTTATGCTAATTATAATTTAGCTTTAATTTACTTTGGTTTAGATGAAGAGGATAAAGCTGCTGAATACTATTTAAATGCTATTGAAGTTAATCCTGAATTGAAAACAGATAAAAATGATTTAGCATTTAATATAGAAAAATTCCTCAACAAATCAGAGGATGAAGTCGTTTTGAAAAACCCTTCATTTGAAAATATTGAAGAAATTATAGAAAAAGAAGAAGAACTCCTTGAAGATGAAGATGAAATTATAGAAAATAATGAAATTGAAGAAATCCTGAATGAAGAAGAAAACGATGAATTAGAAGAAATAGTAGAAGATTTAATTGAAGAAGATTTAATCGAAAATATCGATAATGATTTAAATTTAGAAAATTCTTTTGCAGTTAATTTAGATGAAAATGAAATTGTAGAGGATATAAATGAAGAAACTGAAAACATCGTAGAAGAGCTTGTTCAAGAAAATATTGAGGTTGAAAAAAGCATTGAGAGTGAAACGGAAGAATTAACTGAAAATATTATTGAAGTAGAGGAAAACCTTGAAAATAAAGTTGAAGAATCAAGGGAGGATAACACTGAGATTGAAGAAAACATTGAAGAAGAAGAAGAAGAAGAAGAAGAAGAAGAAGAAGAAGATATTGAAGCGTTCGTTCCTACCCTTCCGAATACTAAAGCCCTAGTCTTTATTACAGGTGCTACTTCTGGAATTGGAAAAGCTACTGCTCAACATTTTGCCGCTCACGGTCATGATTTAATTATTACAGGAAGAAGGCAAGAAAGGTTGGCTGTTATAAAATCACACTTAGAAAAGGAGTTTGATGTTCAAGTAGAAACACTTGAATTTGATGTAAGGAGTATAGATGCTTGTAAAAAAGCATTAGATTCCTTGGACGAACGCTTTAAAAATGTTGATATTTTAATTAATAATGCAGGCCTAGCCAAAGGTAGAGGTCCTATACACGAAGGTGATTTAGATCATTGGGAAACTATGATTGATACCAATATTAAAGGACTTTTATACATGACTAGATTAATCGCTCCAGGCATGGTACAAAGGAATAGTGGTCATATCATTAATGTAGGTTCTTGTGCAGGTAAGGATGTTTATCCTAATGGTAATGTGTATTGTGCTACAAAACACGCCGTTGATGCATTAACAAGAGCAATGAGAGTTGATTTGTATAAATACAATATCAAAGTAAGTCAAATCAATCCAGGAATGGTTGAAGAAACAGAATTCTCTAAAGTTCGCTATGATGGTGATGAAGAAAAAGCAAAAATTTATAATGATTTCAAACCTTTGAATTCAAGAGATATTGCTGACATCATTTACTTTATGGCAACTCGACCTGCTCATGTCAATATCCAAGATTTATTGGTTTATAGTACTCAACAAGCTTCTGTTCATTTAACGAATAGAAATGGTAGAGATGATATATCTTA
>JAHDBK010000492.1 GCA_020630455.1 Saprospiraceae bacterium | reverse complement strand
GGTTTCTCCAATCTTCAGCATGCTTAATAAACTGCGACTTTTCCACAGCAGGAATACGGTCTACAAAATCAGTAGTAGATTTGCATCCTATAACTAAAATTGTAAGTAAAACGCAGATAGGAATTTTGTTGAACAAGGTCATAACTATTTTTTTTCTATGAATTGATTTTTCTTCTTTTTCTCCAAAACCAAAATAAACCAATTATCAAAATAGGGATTCCCAAAATATAAATGGCGTTATTTTTCAATATTTTTATCGCAGATTTTCGACCGACTTCTCCTTCTGCCGAATAGCCTTCTTCCATTTCTATTACGCCTACTGATTTGGCATATTTGTCATAAGCATTCATCAGCTCCTTAAATTTTTCGGGAAATGCTTTAGAAATATCTTTTGTTTCTCCAGGGTCAGTTTTGAGGTTGTACATATACCATTTGTTGTCGCCTAGAGGAATATTGTTTTTTACAATTTTAAAATCTCCTAAATAATAAGCAGAACTATTGGCAACTTCCAAACCGACTCCCTCATTTTCATTATAAACAGGAATGTCCGAGTCCTGAATATGCGGCAACAAACTTTTACCTGTTATGGGAGCGTATAACTTATTACTCCTTGGTTCTTTGCCCACTAATTCTAAAACAGTTGGAACAATATCTGTGATAAAACAAAAAGCATTCGTCTCTTGTCCGCTTGGAATATTTTTACCTGAAATAATTAAAGGTGTACGGACTCCTCCTTCTCCCGTATAGTATTTGAAAAATGAAAATGGAGAAGCTAAAGCAAATGCAAATTCAGGGCCTAATGCACCAAAATATCCTTTTTCGCCTGCTCGCTCCTTATCATAATGATAGCCATTCTTTTCTTGCCATTTTCGCATCAACATATTGCCTTTAAAATCGCCTCCATCTGGTCCATTATCGGATGTAACTACAAATACAGTATTGTCGTAAAGCCCTTTTTCTTTTAAATATTGGATGTACTGACCGATATAAAAATCCATCGCTTCGAGCATACCTGCCGTTACTGCCATATCTGTTGTATAGCCATCTTTTTCTTTTTGCGTCAACTGTTCCCACTTCTTGAATTGTGGGAACATAGCATTCATCGCAGCGTTAGCGGGGATGATGCCCATTGCTTTTGCTTTTTTAAATCGCTTTTGTCTTAACACATCCCAACCTTCTTTATACACCTCCAAATAAGGTTCTACAAATCTTTTAGGTGCTTGGATGGGCGCATGTATGGCTTGAAAAGAAATGAAAGAAAAGAACGGTGCGGCCTTATTTTGTTCTGATTCGTGAAAGCTAATCGTTTGTTCGATATAGTCTTTTGAAGAATAGAAATCATCTGGCAAATCTGTTTTTTTACCATCAGCATACCATTGAGCGGTGGCTTTCATAGGTAGATAGCCTTTGGCTTCGTAATTGTCTGCACCAGATGCTCCCAAGATAAAGGAACGGTCAAATCCCCTTGCTGGTGGTAAGGTATTTTCATCATGACCCAAATGCCATTTTCCAGTAACATAAGTATTATATCCAATTTCCTTCAAACGAGTGGCAACTGTCTGCACTCGATTATTTAATACGCCGCCATAACCTGGTTCGTTTTCATAACCGCTTGGCAACATTTCAGGTAAATTGGCTACACCTGTCAAATGACTATCCGTACCTGTCACTAACATCGCTCTCGATGGAGAGCAAACGGGCGAAGTATGAAAATTGGTAAACATCATGCCTTGACCTGCTAGTTGGTCAATATTCGGTGTGCGTGCTTCGCCTCCAAAACTTCCAAAATCCATCAATCCAGAATCATCTACTAGAATGAGGACAATATTAGGCTTCGTTGCTTCTTGTGACCAAACTTGCAACCTCAGACAAATGAATAGCCCTATCAGTATTGTTTGAACTCTCATAGTCCTTTATTTTTTTGACATAATTTCCATAATCTTCTGGGCGGTTTCATGCCCTGAATTTTGATTTTGTCCTGTAACAAATCGTTCTTCCTCACCGACTACAGTTATCGTAGCCAACATATCACTTATTGGATGATGATTGGCTTTATAGTTAGCACCCGCTTTTTTTAATTCTCCTTCGGGATGTAGTGGTGTGTATTCAATATTCAACTGGTCCAGTTGACCCTGTGTAACGCCAGTCATGGTTCTTCCTTTTATCAATAAATTACCAGTAGTATCTCTCGCCTGAATAAATGCCAACGCTCCATGACAAACGCTACCCAATATTGGCGTTTGTGCATAGTAGGCTTCGCTTACTTTTTTTGCCAATATTTCTGATTGCCCCATATCATAAGCTGCGCCCCATCCACCTGCAAAAAACACCACATCGTATTTTGTGAAATCAACGGCTGCGATTGCTAAAGATGTTTTTACTTTTTGCTGGAATACTTCATCCTTCAAATATCGTTTATCGGCATCGTCTTTTATCATATAATAAAAGGACTGCGGGTCAATTGGAATTTCTCCTCCCTTGATACTTGCCAAATCTACTTCCATATTGGCATCTAAGAATTCATAATAGGGAACCGTCATTTCAGAGCCAAAAACACCTGTAGGCTTACCTGTGGTTTCGCCTGGTTTGTTGAGTACGCCATGACTGGTGCAAACCACTAAAGCTCTTTTACCTTTCAAGTTGTATTCTTGACTGCCTTCAAACTTTGGATGGAATCCCATCGCTTTGAGGATTTTAGGTGATAAGAGTACGAGGAGTGCGATTACAACTAAAAGAACACCTAGAATTTTCATGATTTTGTTTTTCATTAGATTTTTTTGAGTAAAAGCTACTAATCTTTCTTCCAATGATGGTTCTTACTCCCCATCCGTTTCATGAAAAAATAGGTAGCGAATTAAAAATATTATTGCTGTGGGCAACTACGAGCTAAACCGTCAAAAGCACTAGTTTCTGTAGTACATTCCCACTCAAGTGCAAAGTCAGGTGTTGTGGAAGGAGGCGAAAATCTTGCAACACTATACGTAATAGGTGTATTTTCCAAAAGGGGTTTGCGAAGGTTATAACCATCTGACCCATCTATATCTCCTACTTTCATGGTAATATTATCTTCTAACAAAATGCCTTCTACCCAAAGTCCTTCGCCATAATCTTCTTCTAGTACAAGTTCCCAATTTTGATAGCCTTCACCATCCAAAATCCACGAATGTTTCACCCACCAAGCTCCTGTGCCATCGGCCTGTAAAAACTCTTCGCCACTTCCATTCAAATAAACCGCATTAGGATGAGAACAAGCCGTTTCACCATTCAAAGCCGTAGTACAATCTCCAGGACCAACTTGTGCAGGAGATAAAACTTGTCCATTGATTCTTTGCTGTGCATATACTGATACTCGTTTAGTTGCGGCATCAATATGCATATCGTTAATAACCTGAATAGGAGGACTGCCGGGATTATTTACTTCGACTGTCCAATAGGCTTCGTGATAATTGAGGTCGGAACAA
>JAHDBK010000491.1 GCA_020630455.1 Saprospiraceae bacterium | reverse complement strand
TAAAACTTTATCCATTGATTAGATTTTTCATCCCATCTATAATGGGGGTGTTTTACCTTATCTTCTATAACTTCATCTTTAGAATTAGCAACCTTAACTCCTAATTTCAACAAATTATCTATTAATAAAGCATGGTCATATTCTCTATGATAAGTTATTTGTTTCTTCCTATTATATATTATATGACCTTTAATTCCAGTTTTTACCAAAACAATATCATTAATAAAATTATAAATTTCGGGGTATTTTTTTTCTAATTCATTATTCATAATATTATACTTTAGTTTTAGAATCTGTGTTAAACTTTTGATTAGGCTTACCTTTTGGAATTATTTGTGATGAAGACTGAACTCAGATGGTTCTAGTCTTAGACTACAACTCAACATACACTTACAAATATAAAGAAAATTTGTTATTATTTTATCATAACATTATTCACACAACTTCATAGACACAATCCTATTACCCATCATTAATAACATAATTTAATAATATATTAGCTATTTCGACATCTTTTATGTGCAAATATTCAGCATTATTAAATTCTTCTATAGTATCAAGGAAATAAAAAAAATCAAATAGGTTGATATATTCAATTCCATTAAATATAAATTTTATCTTGCCTTCACTTTTTTCTATTTCAAAAAAATATAATTTACCATTTAAACTTAATGATTCTTGCATATAAATTTCTATAACTTCTGATTCAATATTTAAATTTTGAATTTTACAAAACTCTTCAAATGAACCATTTGCTCTAAAATAACTAACTAAGTCTTCAAGTATCATAGTTTTTAATTATATTAAAATAAATTAGATGTTATTATCACAATGCATTTTTAATAAAAAAAATTGAGGTCAAGATGGATTTAATAAAAAAAAGCAGTTATAAACTTTCGTCTATAACTGCTTGAATTGAAAGCGGTCCGGACGGGACTCGAACCCGCGACCCCCTGCGTGACAGGCAGGTATTCTAACCAACTGAACTACCGGACCCAACCTCAAAGATGCTCTTTTCATTAATAGAGCGATGCAAAGTTAATGGCTTTTTTTATTTTTCCAAACAGTTTATAAAAAAAATTAAAAAAAAATTAAAAAATATTTTTTTGACTAATATCCAAATTACATTTAGTATTTTTGCAATATAAAACGACTTGTAAAAATTTAGGGTTTTTAAATTGAATTTAAAATTATAAAAAATGGTTTTTTTAGACTTTGAACAACCTTTGGAAAACTTATATTCTCAGCTTGAAAAGATAAAAGAAATTGAAGCTCAAGGCGATTTGGACCTTTCTGCTCAAATCAAAGAGATTGAAAAGAAAATTAAAAATCAGAGAAAAGAAATTTATGAAAACTTGACAGGTTGGCAAAAAGTTCAATTAAGTCGCCATCCAGAACGTCCATATACACTTTATTATATTGAGCAAATGTCCAAAAAATTTATCGAATTACATGGGGATAGATACTATAAGGACGACAAAGCTATAGTCGGTGGATTGGCCAATCTAGACGGACAAAGTGTTGTAATATTAGGTCATCAAAAAGGAGTCAATACCAAGATGCGTCAATATCGCAATTTTGGTATGGCAAACCCTGAAGGATATCGAAAAGCCCTACGCCTAATGAAAATGGCTGAACGTTTTGGCTTTCCTGTGGTTTGCTTGATAGATACTCCAGGTGCTTATCCTGGTATTGAAGCAGAAGAGAGAGGACAAGCAGAAGCAATTGCCAAAAATCTATTTGAAATGGCTCAATTGAAAACCCAAATAATATGTGTAGTCATAGGAGAAGGGGCTTCGGGTGGTGCTATTGGAATTGGTTTAGGAGATAGTGTCTATATGATGGAAAATACTTGGTATTCTGTAATTTCTCCAGAATCTTGTTCTTCTATCCTTTGGCGTAGTTGGGATTATAAAGAACAAGCAGCTGAGGCTCTTAAATTGACAGCAGATCATATGCATTCTTTTGGAATTGTTGATGGAATCTTGAAAGAACCTTTAGGAGGTGCTCATTCTGCTCCAGAAGAAATGTCTAAAATACTTAAGAAACATATTAAAAAGGAAATCAATCGCCTTAAAGAAATTCCAATAGAAGAGCTACTGGAACAAAGAATTGAAAAATATGCGAGTATGGGACACTTTACCGCAAACGAAGAAAAATAACACATCATGAATTTTAGTGAGTATGAAACCGAGATGTCTTTTTTGAAACCGCTGAGAATAAAGCTTCATCAAAGACAACTCAATAAAAAAATGCTTAAAACTAATATCATTAGAAATTCTATTTCTTTTGATAAGGTACAATCCATAGGTATTGTTTTCAATGCATTAAATAAAGACCAAGAAGTTCAAATCATAAAATATAAGAAAAAACTAAAAGAAGTACTCCATAAAAAAGTACACATTTTAGGCTATTATAATGATAAAGAAGATAGAAGTTTAAGCTCAACATTTAAATTCTATAATAAAAAAAGTATCAATTGGTTATCCATTCCTCAAAATGATGACATCAATAACTTTATGAATGAAAAATTTGATTTAGTTATTAATTTTTTAGAAAAACCTCACATTCATGCCGATTATATCATGAGCCTTTGTAATGCTCGTTTTCGTATTGGTAGAAATACAGAAAACACTCATGCCTATGATATGATTATAAATGAAGCCAATAAAGACACCTCTCATTTCATCAAACAAATTGAAAATTATTTAAAAATATTTAATAATAAAGTATCTCATGGAAGCGAATAGGTTTAGAGGAACAGGCGTTGCATTGGTCACTCCCTTCAAAAAAGGAAAAATCGACTACAAATCTCTTGAAAAAGTGATAGAAAACTGTATTGGTGGAGGAGTTGATTTTTTAGTGGCATTAGGAACAACAGGTGAAGCAGCTACCTTATCTATTCAAGAAAAATATGATATTTTAGATTTTATTATTAAAATAAATAAAAAGAGATTACCCATAGTAGCAGGTTTTGGTGGCAATAATACTCAAGGGATTATAAATGATATGAAAAATTATCACTTCGAAGGCATTGATGCTATTTTGTGTAGTAGTCCTGCTTATAACAAACCGAGCCAAGAGGGTCTTTACCAGCATTATATGACAATAGCCGAATATGCTCCTCGCCCTATCATTATTTATAATGTACCTAGTAGAACATCTTCTAATATAGAAGCTGAAACCACTCTAAGACTCGCCCATAGTTCTGATAAATTTATTGCTATAAAAGAAGCAAGTACCGATTTATTCCAAGCTGCAAAAGTGATTAAGAATAAACCGAATCACTTTTTGGTTCTATCTGGAGATGATACCACTACCCTAGCCTTATTATCTTATGGAGGAGATGGAGTCATAAGCGTTATCGCCAATGCTTTGCCAGAAGATTTTTGTCCTATGGTTCAATTTGCTTTAAATGGCGATTATACCAATGCAGCAAAAAAGCACATGAAATTACTTGATATTCA
>JAHDBK010000490.1 GCA_020630455.1 Saprospiraceae bacterium | reverse complement strand
GTCTTTATCAAGGTATGACTTATGATAAAGAAAATGTTAGTCCAATCGAAAAAGATTTAATGCTAAACTATGTAAGAGAATTTTATGAAATCTTTTACCTAGAAGGAGAAGCATCTGCACCGCCTAAAGTAATCGAAAAAGTAGTTGAAAAAATAGTCGAAGTAGAAAAACCAGTAGAGGTAATAAAAGAGGTGGTGAAAGAAGTACCTAAAAGAGAAGAAGTAGTAGTTCAACCCCAAAAGGAAGTAACTCCACCACCCGCTCCTAAAAAGGATGATTATCAACCTCCTTATGTATTCAAACCACCAGTTAAAAATACCAATACTGAAACGGTACATACCCCGACTCCTCCACCTGCTCCTAAGCCGCCTAAACCTGTAGAAGCAAAAACAGGAGATTCTGAATCTTTATTCGAATCAAAAATAACAGGAGATTTATCAGAAAAATTAGGGTTATCTGCTATTTCAGATTTGAAAAAAGCATTCGGTCTTAATGATAAAATGATGTATACTAATGAATTGTTTAATGGAGATAACCATATTTTTAAAGAAACAATGGAAACACTTAATGGTTTAAGTAATTTTGACCAAGCCAAAGAGTATCTCATTAAAAATGTCGCTAGTAGATATAATTGGACAAGTAAAAATAAACAGAAGTTAGCTAAAGATTTTATTAAAACTATTAGCAGAAAATATGTATAAAATAAAAAAGGGGCTTAGTATACTAAGCTCCTTTTTTATTTTATCCTAGCCTAAGCTTTTTTCAATTCTATCAATGTAATTTCAGGGAAAATACCTACTCTAAACATAAAACCTTCTAGCATCCCAAATCCTCTATTCACATACAAATGTTGGTCATTTTCACTAAATAAGCCTGCCCATCTTTTATAAAAGTATTTGCCAGGACTCCATTTTTTTCCAAAAAGTTCTACTCCCATTTGTGCACCATGTGTATGACCACTTAATGTAAGATGTACTTTCTTAGAATGTTCTTTGATTTGAGCATCCCAATGTGTAGGGTCGTGAGACATCAATACCGTAAATTCATCGCTATCTAATCCTTCAAATGCTTTGTCAAGATCTCCTCTTTTTGGGAAAAATCGAGCTGCACCCCAATTTTCTACTCCTGCAATATTGATGTGTTGTCCTTGGCGTTCAAGTTTTACATGAGCATTATTGAGCAATTGTAATCCACATTTACCATAATTATCTTTAATCGCTTTACGGTTAGCTTCAGTTCTACTTTCTTCACCTCTATATCCATAATCGTGATTTCCAGTACAAGCATAAACACCATAAGGAGCATCCAATACTTTAAATTCATCAAAATAAGGTTCTACTTCATCTGCTAATTGATTCACCAAATCACCTGTAAATAAAATAACATCGGCATTTTGTTCTTGTAACATGTTGAGTCCTTTTCGTACACCTCCTAAACTATCAAAACTACCTGCATGAAAATCTGAAAATTGTGCTATTTTAAAGCCATCAAAAGCATCTGGTAAATCTTTGAATGCTAATGCGATTTTATGTACTTTATAATTGTATTTTCCAAGGGTCATCCCAAATAAAAATGAAGCAAAAGGAACAGAAGCCGTTATTAAACTCAGTTTTTTTATAAATTCTCTTCTTGGTGCAACCCTTTCAGCTAATGCCTCTTGTCCATTGAATAATTTTATAAAATATTCAATAATACCATAAAAAGTACCAATGAGTAAAAGAGGGAGTATGATGAAAAATTTAATAATAAAAATAGACCAAACTAATGCTTGAAGCACATTGAAAGGATAAATTCTAGGTCCTTCATTTCTTAGGTAATAATACAAGAATAAACTTCCTCCATATTGAATGATTAAGAGTACAATATAAGATACTTTGGCAATCTTTTTTGTTCTTTCATTTTCAAATACTTCATGGAGTTTGCTGGAGTATAAGTAGCCTTCAACGAAGAGAAGCATTGCCAACATGAATATTAGTCCTAGAAAAGGTCTCATTTTAATGAAAGATTAATTGTTATAAATATTAAACATATTTTAAGCACTTATAGAATGTTCTGAATACTTAAAATGTTGACTAATATTATTAAATTATTTTTAAATCTCCTCTTATTCGCTGTTAATTTATATTAAATTAACTATTTTTACGATAAACGAGATTTTAAATATATACATGCCAGTTATATATACAGAACATAAAGCTATTTTATCTGCTGCAATTATTATTCTTAGTTTAATTACAGCAGCTGTTGTCTTTCAACCAGAAGGACACCTTTTTAGGTATTTTACTAACTATGCATTAGAAATATTATTTCTAACTCTAGGAGTGAGTTTTGTGTTTTGGATTGCCAAATGGCATTACTCAATGTACTATGGATTATTTTGCACGGGTATTTTGTGTTTGTTTTTAAAATCAAGTACCAATCCTAATCCTACATATGCAGCTCCAGTTGATGACCTTGAAGAAACACTTGATATTATCCAAGTGAGTGTAGATGGGGATTATGAAGAGTTTTGTATGAATTTATTAGAATCTAATGCAGATATTATTTCAATACAAGAAGTAACTCCAGATTGGGATTTTTTCTTTCAAGAATTCTTAGTAGATAGTTTTCCATATTTTATTTCTGTTCCTAGTATTAGTTTCAATGGATTGAGTATCTATTCTAAACTTCCGTTTTTAGCGACAGATACATTTTATTATAAAGAAACTCCTAACATTACAGGAATGGTCAGTCTTGATGATAACCAAAAGAAAACAATTAGATTATTAAGTACTTATACTAATCCTATTTTTACAAATGATTTAAAAGAACATTTCACCAAAATTGTAGAAGAAGTCAAGTATCTCAACGGCTCATTGGTAGCCATGGGGTCGTTTAACACAGTAGCTTGGTCATCCGAAATGAAATATTTTACAAACGAATTAAATTTAGTCAATAGTAAACGTTCCGTTAATCCTTTTACTCAAGGAACTTATGAACATATATTTCATTCTCAATATATGGAATGCAGTAGTTTTGAAGGTTTTACGGACACTATGGGCAATGATTTGGGTTTAAGAGTACAATTGCAGTTTAAAAATAAAGTCAATAATTATGATATCCAAGAGACTCAATAGTTTTAAATTTGCAATAAAAGGACTCATAGATTTGTTCAAAAATACCCCTAACGCCAAAATTCATTTAATAATGGCTATTGCGGTGGTTATTTGTGGCTTTATTTTTAATATTTCTATTACGGAATGGTGTTTGTGTATCTTAAGTATAGGCTTCGTCATCACTGCCGAAGCATTAAATACAGCTCTTGAATACCTCGTAGATTTAGTTTCACCCGATTTTAATCCCCTCGCTGGAAAAGCAAAAGATGTAGCCGCTGCCGCAGTATTAGTTGCTGCTATTTGTGCTGCCACAGTAGGTACTATAGTTTTTTTACCAAAAGGATGGATTACTTTTATGAATTTTATTAATTAA
>JAHDBK010000489.1 GCA_020630455.1 Saprospiraceae bacterium | reverse complement strand
TAATTAAAAATACTAATTTATCTTTCATAAAAAACTTTTCGTAATAACGTCTATTTTATTTTTTAATGCAATAAATTATTTAATAACAATATTCAAAACCAAGTAAATATAAAGAATATTCTTTATATTTACTTGGTTTAAAAATTAATTAATAATTTAAACAGCGTATTGGACTTTGATGCGTTTTATTGAAAAGACATAAAAATTATTTTTAAAGAAGTGTTTGATTTATAAAAGTATGAATAGAATTTTTACAATTATTTTTTGTATAATTTTAGTGGGAGCTTGTTCTGATGAAAATCCAAATGTTATATATAATATAGAGAAAGAATATAGAGTGGAAATGAAAGAAGTTTTATCTCCTGAAAGCCAATTATTTGCTCTAGATATAGAATCTATTAAATTATATACTTGTGAAGAAACTCAAATTGATGCACTTCATACTAATGATGAAGGTATTTTTAAAACAGAGTTGAATGGAATAAATTTACCTGATGAATGTGAAGAAGAAGGTACTTTTTCTGCTAAAAAAACCATATCAATTGATGAATTATCCACTGGAGCATTTCCATTTGAAGTCAACTTAGGAAAATCAATTATAAATTCAGGTACCTTGTACATCAATGAGGATTATTATGAATTGGTAGTAGAGAATGATTTAAAAGGCATTGAAATTAATAAGGAAAGACTCAATAAAATTAAAAATGGGATGATATGGGTTAGACTAGAATTAGACGAAGTTAATTTAGCTATATTGAATGATTTAAGAGAAACTTTAGAAGATTTTGGTATGGATAATTATCCAAATGCATTAACAGGTAATTATTTTTATTTCAATATTGATGAAAATCGAAATCTAAGCATAAATCGAAATTCTGAATTTTCTTATACTTCAGACTTCTTAATGGTTTATAATGGAAATGATATTGATAATGTTTCATTTTTAATTCAAAATTTTATCAATGAATGGTCTACTTTGCATCAATTAGATGTAGATGTATTCACTTATCAAGGAAAAGAATATTAGTTTTATATATTTTCAAGTATTCAAGAAATAACAACTTTATACCTTAATTTTAACAGCATTAGAGCATTTCTAATGCTGTTTTTTATGTTAAAATAACATCTTCAAAAGAAATTTTATAATCTCCGTAAATAGAAATCGTTTTAATAAATAATTGAATTAATTTTTCCCTTTCTTTTATATATTCAATTGGATGAATCAAATAGAAATTATCATCGGGAGTTTGAGGCTCTTGCCATCCTAATTCTAATAATTTTTTAATTTGATTTTCATTTAAATAGGTTTCTTCTTCAAGATAATTATTGCTAATTGCTTCACAGAATAAGTCATAATATCCTTTTCCACCTAAAAATTGTATAAAGAATTCACCAAAAGTAAAAATAACAATATCTTGCTCATTACCATAGTAGATAATAGCGTCTATAGTGTTTTTGATATTCTTATAAGTTAAGTTATTTAGATTCTTTTGCATTTTTTATTTTTAATATCTAATTATTTCTTAATCAATCCTATTTTTATCTATAGATTCAAGGAAAAATTAGATTTTTGCTCTTATTTTTTAATGGGTATGAAAAATAATTTTAAAAATTGTCCCCCTTTTATTCCGGTTATTCGTCATGTTAGTGAATTATTATTTAATTAAAATAAAAAAATAAATTATGAAAGATTTTATGTTGATTTTTATCAGTGAAGATTATGCTGCTTTAGGATTATCTCCAGAAGAGATGCAAAATAGAATGGGCAAATGGTTTGCTTGGAATGGTAAAATGCAAAGTCAAGGAATTGTAAAACATGGCAATGCCCTTCATGCCAATGCAAGATTAGTAACAGGTGCAGATAGAACGGTATCAGACAGAACAGCTACGGAATTAAAAGAAATTATTGGTGGGTACTATGTCGTTCAAGCAAAAGATATGGAAGAAGCTACTCAAATTGCTCAAGATTATCCAGATTATGATTTAGGAGGTACTGTTGAAATTAGAGAAATAATGGTTTTTGATAATGAATAATCAAGAAAACCATATTATCGACCATCTTTTTAGGCATCAGCATGGAAAGATGGTCGCTATTTTAACTCGTATTTTTGGTTTACAACATTTAGAAACTATTGAAGATGCAGTACAAGATACCTTTGTCAAAGCCATGATGACTTGGCGAAATCAATTGCCTGAAAATCCAGAAGCATGGTTGACTAAAGCAGCCAAGAATAGAGCTGTTGATTTATTAAGAAAAATTAAATTGAATACTAATAAATTAGAAAAAGTTGATTCATCTTATTCTAAAGATTATATTGAAGAATTGTTTTTAGAGCATCACATTGAAGATAGCCAATTGAGAATGATTTTTACAGCATGTCACCCCGTACTAAATCCAAAAGACCAAATAGCTTTTGCTCTAAAAACTATTGCGGGTTTTAGTCAAAATGAAATAGCTGCGGCGTTATTGTTAAAGCCAGAAACTATTAAAAAACGATTGCAAAGAGCAAGAAAAACTATAAAAGAAAAACAGATTGCTTTTGTTCTTCCTCCACAAGAAGAATTAGTCAATAGGTTGCAAAGAGTTCACGAAGTTTTATACTTGATTTTTAATGAAGGTTGGTATTCAAATCACAAAGAATTTTTAATACGAAAGGAATTGTGTGGCGAAGCTATTCGTTTAAAACAAATATTACTTAGAAAAGAAACCTTAAGAAATGGTGCGGGATATGCATTATTTGCATTAATGTGTTTTCACAGTGCAAGGTTATCTAGTAGACTAGACGATAATTTAGAAATTATTAGTCTTAAAAAACAAGATAGAACCAAATGGTTTGTGCCACTAATCCATTTAGGAAACGAAGCCATGAAAAAGTCTTTGTCATTTAATGATTATTCAATATATCATCTTGAAGCCAGTATAGCTTTAGAACATTTAAAATCCCCATCTTTTGATAGGACTAATTGGAATGAAATATTGAGGTTGTATCAACAAATGTATTATTTACAAAAAGATGAATTGATTGCACTCAATATTGCAATGATTTATATAATAATCTATCAATTTGAACAAGCTAAGGAATGGATTGAAATAGTAGAAGTTAATAGTTTAGAACAAAGGTCATATTTATACTATGGTGTAAAAGCAGAATATTTTAAAAATCTTAATGATATCCCACAGGCTCTTCAATGTTTAACTGAAGCATTAGATAGAACTAATAATGTTGTTGAAAAAGAATTTTTATTGAAAAAGATAAATAGATTGAGATGAGTTAATAACAAATTTTCTTTATTTTTTGTCTTGTTGAGAATATTTCCTAAAATAATTGCTCATATTTAAGAAATATTTACTCTATAGTAAATAGAACAATATGTAAATACATAATATGAGTAAAAAGAAACAAGATGGAAATCTATATGATAGGGTTTTTAAGGAAAATGCTGAAGCTATTTTTATGCCTTTACTAAA
>JAHDBK010000488.1 GCA_020630455.1 Saprospiraceae bacterium | reverse complement strand
TCTTTGAATTTAGCCAAATAGGGAAACAATTGACCATCTACAAAAGAAACTAAATCGGGTCCTGTCATTGCTTTATGGTGGTCTAATTTTCCTTCTTCATCTTTAGGCATCGCCCAATTGCCCCACCGATATGCTTCATCCAATATATAATGGTATTCTTCTCCCATTAACTCTGCTTCATCAGCCTTATCCAATTCCAATTCATCCAAATAACGCAAAAACATTATCCATGAGGTTTGCCCTATATAATCTAATTCGCTATCAGAACCCGCATCTTTATATAAGATGTCATCTATATTTTTAAATGTTTGTTCAAACAAGATTGTGTATTATTTTATGATTATTAAAAATTTTATGATTGTCTGCGTAAAGATATAAAAATTTGTAGGATTGCAATCCTATCTATCATTGGTTTATTTTTTTCCAAACGTCAATTATTCGTAGGATTGCAATTATTGGTAGGAATGCGTAATTATTCGTAGTAGGATTGCAATGCATTGCAATCCTACGAATAATTACGCATTGCAATCCTACGAATAATTACGCATTGAAATGGTTTTGCATTGCAATGCGTGGAATCTGAATTGCAATGCGTTGCAATTCTACCAAACCAATATCGACGCATTATAATTATAATATCCATATCATTGGTTTAATTTTCCTGTTCTGAATGGGAATTTTCCTGTTCCGAACGGCAATGTTTCTCTTCTGAACAGCAAATTTCCTCTTCCGAACAGCAATGTTTCTCTTCTGAACCTCGACTTTTCTCTTCTGAACGGCAAATTTCCCCTTTTGAACAGCAAATTTCCTCTTCTGAACGGCAATTTTCCCGTTCTGAGCAGCAATTTTCCCGTTCCGAACAGCAAATTTCCCGTTCTGAACGGCAATGTTTCTCTTCTGAACAGCAAATTTCCTCTTCTGAACGGCAATTTTCCTCTTCTGAAGAGAAACATTGCACTTATAAAGGTGGAAGTTCCGAGTTCTGAGCAGCAATTTTATTTTTTTTATAAAAAAAGATGGCACATTTTTCAAAACTGTACTCTATATAGTATTATAAAATTAAATTATTTTTTAACCATACAAAATTTTAAAAAACATGGCTCAAGACAACCAAGTTTCAGCAATCCTAAATCAAACAGATTTAGATGAAATCAGAAGTGCCGTTGAACTTATTCAAAGTAAATTGACATTTCTAGTAAATTTAACACCTCTTGAAAGGCAAACTTATTCTAAAATGGGTGACAAAACGGTAGCATTTGTTCAAAAATCACTAGAACACGCTAAAGAAAATCAAAACTTAGTTCCACCTTTTATGAATTTAGATGAGTTTAAAAAAGACATGAATTTAATCCGTAATTTATCCAAGGTACTCCGTCCTATTAATCAATTATCCGAAGGCTTAGACGACACCATCATGCTAGCAGGACATGAGAGTTACCAAGCAGCTTTGATATTTTATAATTCCGTAAAAATGGCTCGCAAGATGAATATTCATGGAGTAGATTCTGTTTATGATGACTTGAAAGAACGTTTCCCCGGCAGAGGCTCTAATGAAACCGAAGTCGAAGTAACAGAGGATAACACAGAAGAAGAAAACACCGAAGTTCTAGTTTAAAGCATTAATCAAAGGCATTTTTTAAAAGTTTTACTCATATAGTGTAAGGTATCTGATTCACCTCAGATACCTTTTTTTCATTCCCCTCCTGGGAGGGGCAAGGGGTGGGTAATCCCCCTCCTGCGAATGGCAAGGAGTAGGTAATCCCCTCCAAGAAAACGCAAGGAGTAGGCATCCCCTAAGGAATATTCACCTCATTTATCCTAAAACAAGCATCTGCCACAAAGGTATCCGCAAAATCTACCCATATAATATTTGGAATTTTACCACTTCTAATAGTACCATTACTAATCCAATCATTCATAGAAGGAATTAAGTCGTTATTGGCACCAGTAGCATAAAATTCTATAGATTGGCTTTGATTTAAAGCACAAGCCACAGATAGTGTTGCATCAAGTGTCATCGTCCAAGACATTTCAAAAATATTATTGGAATTTTCATCAAAATTATTGAATTTTTGAGCTTGGTCATTTTTCATATATTCTAAATCATAAGAATTTGAGTAAGAGCCTACTAAACCTAAATGTGCATATGAAAAAATGCCCTGTTCTTTTAAGGCAGCATCGTTGGGAGCATCTTCAAAAAGGATTAGGACTTTTCCTTTAGCAGCATTGATATCTACAATATCTCTTAGTGGTAGGTTCATGAATAATGAACTAGAAGGACTAGATTCTGTATATAGCCTATCACCAAAAGTAGATTGGATTAAACTAATCAATTCACTATCATTATAACCTGTATCACAAAAATGAGTAAAAAAGTATATAACCAATTCAGAATGATTATCAAGAAATGTTTTTGTTTCTTCAAACATATTAGATAAATAATCACCTCTACAGCCCAATCCACCACAATCTGTAACATGTTGTGTAAAATAATCATTTTCAGCAATCATAGGTCTAATATCAAAACTTCTAACACCTCGTTCTAACATTTCCCTTGTCGATTTGTTTTGGGTTTGTGTATTACACTCATTCGCTCCAAATGAGCAAGAAGTCAATACATAAGTACCCGCATCGTGAGCCCCAGGCATAGCAATGTCTTTGATACTGACATCTTCTTTATGATTAACAATAATATCTGTCATCCAATCTTCATAGGTATTGAGATTTCTGTTGAATTCGTCTTCTTTTTTACAAGAAGAAATAATTAAAACACTAATAAAGATTAAGTAAAATAAATTTTTCATAATTTTTTTTAAAATATAATTTTTAAATGAGTAAGTTAAACATATTGTCACTAATTATAATATTAATAATTAATATTTCATGTACTAGCTCTAAAGATAATAATATCGAATCAATTGATAATATTATTGAAAATAAAAATATCATTAATGGACTTAGTTTAGTTGCTCCACCTGATGAGTTTAAGGAAAATCCTATGAATGATATAGTAGCAATTGGTGCTGATTGGATAGCGGTTATCCCCTACTCTTTTTGCAGAAAAGCAAGTACGGATATTATTTTTAATGTAGAAAGACAATGGTGGGGTGAAAAGGAAGAAGGGGTTAGGAAAACCATAGAGCTTGCCCATGCCTCAGGAATCAAAGTCATGCTAAAACCTCAAATATGGGTTCCTGGTGGTTGGACGGGAGATATTCAATTTGAGAGTGATGAACAGTGGCAACAGTGGGAAAAATCCTACAAAAAATATATTCAATTTTATTTGGATTTAGCTATTGAATATGAAGTAGCTATGTTTTGTATTGGAACAGAAATCAAGGAGAGTGAAGTACTTAGGAGTGATTTTTGGAAAACATTAATAAAAGAATGTAGAACCCATTATAAAGGAAAATTGACCTATGCTGCCAATTGGGATTCTTATGATAAAGTTCCTTTTTGGTCTGATTTGGATTATATAGG
>JAHDBK010000487.1 GCA_020630455.1 Saprospiraceae bacterium | reverse complement strand
TCAAGTGGAATGAGAATAGGAGATAATTTAAATGAAAAAGAAAAACAGTAGTGAACAATGCATAGCCGTCAATTGCCAGCAAAAGCTGGCAACTGCGGCTATGCGGGACGTTCCACACAAGCAAAAAGAAAAAAATCCGTAAAATTTAACACTCCACTTAATAAATTTATCTTTGTCTAAAAATCAAAAAAGACCTAATTGAAAAAGATGAATAAATTCACATTTATAGATTTATTTGCTGGAATTGGTGGATTTCATATTGCAATGCACAATTTGGGAGGGAAATGTGTGTTTGCCTCAGAAATGGATATACATGCAAGAAAGACTTATGAACATAATTTTAAAGGAATTTCTCCAAAAATATTTAAAAATGGAATGTTCAATGATGACATAAGAAATTTCAACCCAAATGATTTACCAGATTTCGATATTCTTTGTGCTGGATTTCCTTGTCAACCATTTAGTCAAGCAGGATATAAAAGAGGATTTGAAGATAATCACAATTCTGAAAGAGGAAATTTGTTTTTCAATATTGCAGAAATATTAGAAGTAAAAAAACCTAAAGCTTTTTTCCTAGAAAATGTAAGGGGGATAGTGTCTCATGATAGAGGAAAAACTTTCAAAGTTATAAGAAACATCTTAGAACGTGAATTAGGATATTCATTTTACTATAAAGTTGTTAAGGCTTCTGATTATGGTCTACCTCAACTTCGACCAAGAGCGTTTATGATAGGATTTCGAGACGAAGGATTTATGAAAGGATTTTCATTTCCTAAACAAAAACCATTAAAATTAACAATGAGTGATGTATGGGAAGGTGAATGTAGTAGAGAAATAGGATTTACATTAAGAGTTGGAGGAAGAGGTTCAAAAATACATGATAGAAGAAACTGGGATGCTTATTTGGTAGATGGAGTTGTCAAACAACTTACGCCTAAGGAAGGAAAAAGAATGCAAGGATTTCCTGAAGGATATGAATTTCCCGTCAGTAAAACTCAAGCTATCAAGCAATTAGGAAATAGTGTTGCAATAGATGCAATTCAAGAAGTAGGTAAACAGATGTTAAAACATCTAGAAACGTTAGAAAAAAAACAATCAAAAAATGAAATGAAAAAAACTAAAAATAAAGGAGAGTGGACTGAATTATTAGTCTTTGTAAAATTATTAGTGGAACAAAAACTTCAATTATCTGATAGAGAGCTAAACCCAACAAAAGATTATTTTAAAATATCAAAGGTAACAACAAGAAACCTCGATTTAGATTTTTTCATTGTGGACAAGTCCAAGGTAAAATCAATAGATAACAATTCTGGTAAGGAAAGAATAATTGATATTTCAGAATTATTGGAAAAAGAAAACTTGGAGAGAATTACTAAATCTATTGAAGGAGGGAAATCCACTTTTTATATTCCCGAATTTGAGATAATACAAGACAACCTTGGATTCAAAGTAGTTAAAGGAGGAACAAGTAGTCAAAAATCAGATATTCTTTTAGATATAGAGAATAAAAATCTAAAAAAGGAAAATGAAGGTTTTGGAATTAAATCTTATTTAGGAAGTAAACCTACTTTATTAAATGCATCTGGTAATACAAATTTCATATTTAGAGTATATGGAATCGACCAATCAAAAATCGATGAGATAAATGAAATTTCAACTAAAACTAAACTAAAAGATAGATTAAAATATATTTATGAATCTGGAGGTGCATTAAGTTATGTTGGTGCTGAAAAAGAAACAATGGAACATAACTTAAAAATTTCAGATAGTTTAATGCCTTCTATCGTTGGTCATATCCTATTAAGTTTCTACAAAAAAAGGATTTCTAAACTTCCAAAAATTGTTGATGAAATACACGAAATTGGTATACTCAATAAAGAAATAGAGTACGGAGAAAAGAAAACCTTAATCATAAAAATAAAGCGATTACTTATTGATATTTTACTTGGTTTTTTTGCAGGTAAAAAATGGGATGGAAATTATTTAGCTAATGGAACAATTGTAATGAAAAAAACTGGTGATTGTGTTGGATTCCATATCACAGATATTAAATCATTAAAAGAATATCTTTTTGAAAATATAAAATTAGATACACCCTCAACAACAAGACACAGATTTGGAAAAATTTATAGAGAAAAGGATGGAAATTTATATTTCAAATTAAATCTACAACTTCGATTCTAAAAAGAAAAAGCCTGTGTGGAACAAAATCTATACATCCATGCTCCGCATTCGCTACGCACGGTGTATAGATGATACGTTCTGCTCAATATGACAAAATGAGAAAAAAAAATATCAAAATACTAATGATTATTGGATTAAATTTGGTATTTATCTTAACAAATGCCCAAGATAAGACTAAAGTTTTCCAATTGATTACGAATGAAGTGTGTTTAGCAAACTGGAAAGGGGTACATGAAATAATAGCAAATAACCGAGATAGCTTAAAGGGGACAGAATATTATCCAAGGATATTAAATATTGAAGCTGACTGTATGTTTAATTTAGGAAGATTAGAAAAGGCGATAGAAATAAGTGAAGAAATACTCAAAACGGAAAAGTTACATATTCAAAAGGTGAAAAGTGAGAGACAAATTAATCAATCAGATTTATATTCTCAAATATGTAATCAAGGTAAAAGTTGGGTACAACTATATTTTTATGAATGCAAAAACACTTCAAAATATAGAGCTTGTTTTCGATTAGCAGAAATAGAATATAAAAACAAAAACTATTTGAACTCAATAAGCTATTTAAATCAAACGGATACTAAATATAAGTTTCAAAGGAGGATAAACAGTCATGGGAATTGGGAAGAAAAAACAAAAGCCCTATTGTATTCAAAGAATTATGAAGCCTTGCAAGATTATGAAAGAAGTGTTGAACCCATGTTCAGATTTCTGCTAGAAGAAAAATTGCCAAATGATACATTAGCGTCATCAAGGATTAATTATTTGTATAGGGAATATTTAGGGGAAGAGAAATTACTTCAACTCAAAAAAAAAATAATTGAAAGTCTAGAAATTGAAAATAAGCTAGTTTCAGATTATGAAAAAAGTCATGATTATTCCTGTGGAGAAATAGAAATATATAAAACTACAAGTGTAAAGGAATCAGGAAGGGTTTTATATACTAAAATAGAGGGTAAAAGATTTGAAATCTTGAGGTATAATGATGTAGCGGAATATGAAAGACATCTAGATTTAAGTAGGAGGAAAAAGAATAAATGGCGACCTAAAAGCAATAAGGAATTACTTAGAATTGCAAAGAAAGAATTACTAAGAATAAATATATATAAAAACTGAGCAGAACAAAGTACACCTGACCATGCCTCGCATACGCTACGGCACGAGGCAGGTGTACGTGAACGTTGTACACAAGCGAGAAATAAAAGAAGATAAAGGAAGTGATAGAATAAAAGAATGCTTAACTTTGAGAAAAAAGGATTTATGGCAAAAAAGCATATACGATTTGATTGGG
>JAHDBK010000486.1 GCA_020630455.1 Saprospiraceae bacterium | reverse complement strand
TTGCCAATTGTCGGACTCCTTTTTTGGGTGGGCATCAGGTGACTTGCGAGGCTTGCGGGGATACGATTTACTCTTGGAACTCTTGTGGGGACAGCAACTGTCCCCAATGTCAAAACATTAAAAAACAATTATGGATTGATAAGATGATACATCACCTTCTCCCCATTAAGCACTTTCATATCATTTTTACAATACCACAGGAATTAAGAGACTGGTTCTTTTACAATCAACGACTTTGTTACAATTTGCTTTTTCGGGTAGCTTATCAAACCATTCAGAAAATCGCTGGAATGGGGAAAACAGGCATGGTTGCCACTTTGCATACATGAGGGTCAAACTTATCCTATCATCCTCATGTCCACAGTATCGTACCTGCGGGCAGTTTTCAGAACCAGCAATGGCTTTTCAGCAAAGGACAAAGCACTGGACGCTTCTTTTGTGATGCGACTCTCCTAAGGCAAACGTATAAAGATTTGTTTGTCAAAGCATTCATAGAATTGGTCGAATCCAATGACTTTTTTTGGAAAGGGGATAATATCCAACAGCATTTGGAATGGTTCGAACCGCTTCGCAAGGATTTGCAAACAGTCATCCGAAAGAAATGGACAGTTCGCATTGAAAACCCCGTTTTAGGTACAGAGCAAATCGTTCAATATCTAGCCCGATATGTCCGAAGGGTCGCTATTACCAATACCCGTATTGAAGCCCTCTCCGATATCCATGTGACTATCAATTACAAACAATACGACTTACAGCAACCAGGTCAAGCCCCACCCATTGGAATGATGGAGTTTGAGGGGGCTAAGTTCATTCAACGCTTTGCCCAACACATTCCGCCTAGGGGTTTTCACAAAGTCCGTTATTATGGCATCTATGCCTTTTCTAATAAAATTTTGAAAAGCTCAATTTATGAGCAACTCACTCAGTCTTGTCAGTTGCCTTATCAAATCCCAACTACAAAAACGCTAATTACTCGGCAAATCGGACACAATCCCGATGTGTGTAGCAACTGCGGAGGCATCGGCAACTTTGTGACCATCCTCCTCCCTGCACAAGACAATAAGGGCTATCATCTGACCAAACGAAAAACTAACATGCGAATTAGAGCTGGCCCTAGACCTGTTCCAGTTCATTTGTTTGGATAGCTCTCTGTTACCTTAGTGTAACCTGTCATTCTAGTGCCTAATTAAAGTAAAAACAAGTCGTTTACTGGAAGTTGGATGAAAAATAAGTAGTTTTTTATCGCTTTCAGTGGTTTTTACCGTATCTTCACTCCAACACAAAGACAGTCTATGACCTGCCTTTGTACTTAAATCAATAATTCGTTCTATGCTTTCCCCTATATATCTTAGCTGAACCTTCGGCATTGTTCAACTAACGTACTTATCCCATCTAGAGGGGGGATGACATAGGTACGCCTTAGTGTTGTGGGCAAGCTAGAAGAACTTCAAAAAATAAAAAGAAATGCATGTCTAATAATCTTAAAGAACTTATCCAAGAAGAAAGAAATAGTAATACAGGATACATTCTAATATATGATAAATACGAAACTCAACTAAAAAACTACAAAAGAGATATTGAATTAAAAGACAAAAATTGGATAACTAATTTTGAATTAAATGTATGTAAATATTTAATCGATAATTCCTATTATGCAAAAGCATCAAGTATTCTTTACAATTTATGGGAAATATGGAATTTTGAGAATCTGGAAAAGGCAAATCAAAAAGAAATCAAATTGTATCATAAGATTCTTTTAGGTCTTCTAAAATGTAATGTCTATTTAAAAAGAGAGCAAAACGCAGAAATAATATCTAAAAGACTTATAGATAGAACTCAGTTTGAAAAAATTGAGAAAAAATTAATTCGGGAGTTGAGCTATGAATCTAATAGACGATATTGGTCAAAAAAAATAAAATGGATATCAAGGTTAAGTCTTTGTCTAATTCTATTAAGTATTATTCTATTTATTGCGGCACAAACAATCACTAATGAAAAACAGATATTAATTCTAAGAGCAGGTATTCTTCTTCATATTTTCTGTTATATATATAGAAATTTAAATCAGGATTATATAGCAATTGACCCTTTTGAAATTTTCGTAATAAAAAATCCGATAAGAGATTGGATAAATGAAAAATTCGATTTAAACTTGGGATATCAAAAAGACATAATGGAGAAAGCCAGCCCACAACAATGTGCATAACGCAATTCGGCGATTTTAGCTTCCTGTTCTTTGGTTTCGGTGAAAAAAGATGTATTTTGAGCTATAGGTTTCACGCCTGAATCTCTTAAATTAATCGCCGATTTGATTCATGCACCGCCGTTCGCTACAAGCATGACCAAATAACAAGAATAAAAACGAAATTATATAGAAATACATGAATGTAAAGAATTTAAAAGATGAAGTAAAAAAGGTATTAATTGAGGATGTTGAAAAAGCATTTAATTATCTTGACAGTAAAGTAATCAGAGGAACAGATTTTTATGATAATTTCGTAATGTTAAGGTCGAGGTTGAATGTAAATAATAGAAAGGAACCTTATCAAACAGATACAAAATCAAATATAGATGTAGAATCAAATAAAATTACTAAAGCTTTTTTGAATTTAGTGAATACGTTGGATAAAGACGATTTACAAGAAGCAGATACTGTAAAACCAAGGTTAAATTATAATCAAATTGCAGAAATTATAATGACTGTAAATTCTCCAAAATTAGAAAGGTTTACTGACACAGAACATTGGAGCAAACTTAATAAAATTGATAATTGGAAAATTGACACTGAAAATTCTTTTTTTGAAGGAAAAGGAATATATTCATACCTTTTAAGCCAAAATAAGTATGGACGAAGAAATTTTACAGTATTTATTGATTTTAAAGTTAATTATTTGAAGCCTAAAGATGTATTTATTCCAATTTCGAAGTATCACTTACCTATGAATTTTGGGATTGTTTTGGGATGGTCAATAGATAGTAATGGAAGAAGAAAGTATTACAATTTATTATTTAGTGGTTATAGGATTTTACTTGAAGCTGTCGGGTTTCAAACAGGAGATGAAATGAGCGATTTTCTTCATTTGGATAATGGAATACCAATTTTTATAGAGGAGAATAGATGGAATTCGTTAGTTATAAGAGTAACAAATACTGTAATAAATGTGATAATCAATGAAGTATTTATGTATAGTGTAAGAAGACCTGATAATTTATATGGAAATATTGGTATAAGGCCTTGGAGAAGTAATTTTAAGTGTAGGAAGTTTGAAATTAATGAAAATTAAGCCAGCAGCGAACACTGTACATATGCCCATTTTGTGCATTCTGAGCTAATCGGTTTTACTTTTGGCGGCATTGGTGAGTGAGCCTAAATCGGTTTTAGGTTTGGTTTCCTCGGTTAAAAATGCACAAACGGCATCTGTACTCTCGTTAGCCACAAACAAAATAGAATAAAATGAAGAAAGAGATATTACTATTCTTAA
>JAHDBK010000485.1:2810-3501 GCA_020630455.1 Saprospiraceae bacterium | reverse complement strand
TATTATAAAAATAATATGGAATTTCAACTTAGAAAGTGGCAATTAAGTGATGCCGATAGCTTAGCCAAACACGCTAATAATTTTAAAATAGCTAAAAATTTAAGGGATATGTTTCCTCATCCCTATACTCTTAAAGATGCTCATGAATTTTTAAATAGAGTATCCAATTTAGATATTCCTAATATTCTATCTATTACTGTCAATGGTGAAGCAGTAGGAGGAATTGGAGTACATTTACAAGCAGATATTCATCGCAAAAATGCTGAAATGGGCTATTGGCTATCAGAAGAATATTGGGGAAAAGGGATTATGACAGAAGCAGTACAACGAATGACCGAATACGCTTTTGCTCATTTTGATATAAATCGTATTTATGCCATTCCATTTGAAACAAATATTGGCTCTCAAAAAGTATTAGAAAAAGCAGGTTTTAGGCTCGAAGCAAGATTCTCAAAAACCATTATTAAAAACGGTGAATATTTGGATGAGTTGGTTTATGCTATTAGGAAATAATAAAGAAATTTATTTATTAATCCCTAAAAAATATTGATATAAAACAAATTTATAAATAGGAAGATTCCTGCAAATTTTGACTTTCTTTTTTTATTGTGAAAATGATTTTCTAAGAGTTCTAAATCTTTATTGGCATTCTTAAAATTCTTAATTGGAACACATATACTAGTTCCTCTTT
>JAHDBK010000485.1:0-2800 GCA_020630455.1 Saprospiraceae bacterium | reverse complement strand
TTTATTTTTTTATGCTTAGATTCATACATCGTAATCATATATTTTTGCCCTGTTTTAAAAGGATAACCACAAGCTCCCAATTGACTCCCTGTAAGTATATGAATAATATCTTCTTTTAATTCAGAATTAAAATTCCTTAAAACTTTTACAGTTACCTTTTTATAAAAAGCTCTAATCTTTTTTCTTCCTTTTCGCTTAAATTTATAAGATTTAAGTTCAACTTTGAGTACTTCCCCAACTATAAATTCGAAGTTTTCATTTTTAAAATCCTCTAATTCTAAATCAGGAAACATATCAAAATCTTTACAAACACATGCTTGACTAGTTATGTTTATAAAAATTAGACTTAAAAATATTAATACTAATTTCTTCATCTCTCACAATATTATTATCAGTTAAGAGCATCTTTAAATTGATAAATTAGGAACCGTTCCATTGCTTTTTAAAAAGTCATAATATTCTTTAAATTGAGGACAATATAAATATGCTGATTTTTCAAAGCTTTTAGTAGCTACATCATCTCCATCTTCCGTTTTTGCAGTATTAATTTTTGCTTTAAAATCCTCCATACATTCTTGATTGTCTTTAGAAGCGAGCATTTCTTCTCTTATTTTTTTCAAAGCGGCTAAATCTTGGTTCATCTTAGCCTCAGAAATTTTCTTTTGGAAAATCAGCATATTTCCATTACAATCACAAAATTCATTAGCTAAATTGACATATTTTTCTGATTCATATAATTGATCTACTAATTCGTCTGTACTTGATTTTTTTTCTTCTTTAGCTAAAGGAGGACTTGATACTTGTTCTTGATTTGTTTCATTAGTTGTACTTGAACAATTCATCACCAACAATGACAATGTAATAAATAAGATGAAATGTATTATTATTTTCATTTTAAAAATATTTTAAATAAAATCAAAATTAGCAATTAATTTTATTTGAGCAAGCTGGATTCAAAAATATCTTGAGGACTTACCACAATTTCATTTAATGGAATTTCATTTCCATATCTTTCTTTCATTTTAGATTGTACTTGCTTGTTTTGTAAATCGTAATCTTTAATGGTTTTTAAAGAGCAAAGTTCTATTCCAAAAGATTCTTTATATAATTTCCAAACTAATTCTGAACAATAAATTTTATCATCAGACCATTCAAATTTTAAATCATAATTTTTACCTAAATATTGAGTAGCATTGGATTTTAAATTAGCTATACTATTTTCAGTAATAACTGATGAACTATTCTTTAACCTTTTTATTACATAATGCCCTTTTTCACCTCTTTTAATCCATTCTTCTATAGGAGTGTATTGAACAGGTTGGATAGCTTCTAATACATATTTTTCATTATTATCAATCATCACAATTCCTACATGAGAATATGGAGAATCTGTTGCTAATTGTATCGCCATACTTTGAGAAGAAAGCGAAGTATGAAATATTATATCACCTGATTGAATCGTATCTTTTTCTATTGAAATTTCATGATAACTTTCTTCTTTCTCATCTATATTTTTAATACAATTTAAATTTAATAATATTAATATAATGAATAAAAAATACTTCATTTATAAAGAAATTTTGTTATTATTTAACAATAATAAAACTATCCGTATCCATCCCAAACATTAAAGAATATTCAAAAATTTGATTCCCATATTTATCAATTGTTTTTTCTTTTAATTTATATCCAGCACCTCCTGCATAATAATTACAATAATAATCTAGAGTATATTCATCAAATATAATATTTGGGTATCCTGTTCCGCCTGATGATTGAATTCCTTTAAATAATAAATGATATTTTCCATAAGATACAATTCCACCATGTTTTATTTCACTATAACTTATTAAATCAATTGTCATTGCTGCATATATGGAAAAAGGAAAAATCTCTAAGCATTCCTTAGCTTTCTCTACACATTTATCATATTCTTTTTTTTCCTTGAGTTCATCTATTTCTTTATATAGTGTATTCAATCTTTCATCATTATAACCCTCCATATTTATGGCTATCAAAATAAGGCAAACAGATTCTTTGCCTGTCATATTAACAGCATGATTATATTTATAAATAATAGAATCTACATATACAGGATTGTCTTTATCCAACATTTCTTTTACTAATAAATCATAATCTTCATAATAGTTAAATGAATATACCCAATCTTTCGGCTCTAAGTTTCTATAAGGCAATTTATTTTTTGATGGAGAATAATCGATAAGAACATGGGCGATTTTTTCTTTCAAAGTTTTTTCATCTGAACTCATTTTAATAGTACTGCAGGATGGCACGATGTATAGTAAACTAAAAAATAAGAAAAGGATTTTATAATTATTCATTTCACAATCTATTAAAAAAAATAACAAATTTTATTTATTAATTTACATTAAACAAAAGAAAAGAAGTTTCTTGAGTATCATGTTCTTCACCCCAAATAATTTCATCTTTTTCTTCATCATAATCTTCTATAAGTTTAAAAGTTGAATGAAAATCTACTAAAACTTTATTATCCTTCTTATAGACTTCAGCTTCTCCATTCATAGCAAATTCCCCTGCATCTGGTATAGATAATTTTATTATAAAATATTCATCTAATTCCCATATTTCTTCTTCTTTAATTTGATTTTTAACATCTTCTTCTAAATATAAAAATGCTTCATCATTTCCACTTTCCCAAGTAAATTTAAAGGGTTTTTTAGATAATAATTTTAAAATGATAGGTTTTACTTTTTCTTCTAGCTCGCTTGAAACTTCTTCTTCTTGATATTTAAAATCATTGTGAGAATATTCGTTTTCT
>JAHDBK010000484.1 GCA_020630455.1 Saprospiraceae bacterium | reverse complement strand
CGACCTTAAGAAATTACATTCTAGTTTAAGCATTCCTATCCAAGAATCATTTGGGATGACCATATATTCTGGCCCTAATGAATTTTCAAGATTGAGAACATTTAATAATGGATTAGATGATATCATACCTTATGGTAGAAGTATTTTTGGAACGATTAACCGTTGGGTAATTCGTCCTCTATTTAATTTCTTCTCTTCATTTATTAGTAATAAAGGAATTGTAATCATCTTAGTCATTTTATTAGTAAAAACAATCTTGTTTCCATTGACTTATAAAATGTTGTATTCTCAATCTAAGATGAGTGCACTCAAACCACAAATTGAAGCTATAAAGAAAAAACTAGGAGATGACCAACAAGCAGTACAAGTAGAAACGATGAAATTGTATAGGGAATTTGGTGCCAATCCACTAGGAGGTTGTTTGCCTATGGTTCTACAAATGCCTATTTGGTTTGCATTATATCGTTATTTCCCAGCTGCAATAGAATTTAGACAAGCGAGTTTCTTATGGGCAGATGACTTGGCTTCTTACGATGTTTTTGCTTGGATTCCTTATATCCCTGGAGTTGCTGAAATATATGGAACACATATCAGTTTATTCACTATTTTATGGGCAATTACTACTGTTATTTATACTTTTTACAATTCTAGGCATATGGATATGTCTGCTAATCCTGCTTTGAAATACATGCAATATATCATGCCTGTTACTTTCTTGGTATTCTTTAATTCATTAGCAGCAGGTTTGACATGTTACATGTTTTTCTCTAATTTAACGAATATTGCTCAAACTATTATTACTAAAAATTATATTATCGACCAAGATAAGATAATGGCTGAAATGGAAGAATACAAAAAGAAACCTAAAAAAGAAGGTGGTTTTAGAGACCGTTTAGCCAAAGCAATGGAAGAAGCCCAAAAACAACAAGAACAAAGAGAGAAACAAAAAAAGAATAGAAAGAAGAAATAATACCAATTTAAATTATAATTGTCGCATATAATTATTATAATTGAAGGGATTTCGTCGTTAAAAATACTCGCCGTAGCTAGGCTATGGCTGTGTTTTTTGCCTAGAACTCCCTCCAATTATTTAATAAATCCAATACGACATTATAAAATTAAATTGGTATAATAAAAAAATGCAGTTTACTAATTTTGTAAACTGCATTTTTATTTATATCATATGAATTACAACTTCACAATTTTATCAATAATATTAATATCATCATTAAATACTTCTACCGTATAAATAGCTGGAGGTAAATGCGATAATGAAATTTCTTCATTGCCTTCTAATCTATCAGAAAACATCATTTGTCCATTCATATTATAAATCCTTACTTTTAGATTAGTAATATCTATATTTTGAGTATCAATATATAAATTGTCATGAGCAGGATTAGGATAGATATTTATTGTAGCATCCTCGATTTGATGTATTCCTGTTGCTTCTACTATTTTAAAATTAGTATTATTAATATCATAAAAAATATTATCAGCAGCTTTTATCATAATTCTTCCCGTATTTGTTAATGGTTCTTGAGGGATAATCACCTCATGTTCTCCATCATTTGCCACATCATCTGCTAACTGAACAGGATAAGTATATCCTCCGTCGTACGATAAGTAAATATCTACAATACTACAGTTTACAGGAGCAATATCCGTATTTGCTACTTGCCAATTAACCGTTTTAGGATTTCCTGCACCCCATTCTACATTGGGTAAATTTGGATAAATTATTTGAAAAGGTCCTGCCTCGTCAGTAGCATTAAAAGAAACTACTTCAGTCGAAAAAGAACCTCCAGAAGCATTATTATCTCTTACAGTACATTTGAAATCTAAGTTCCGAGAATATGTAGGAAGTACCTCTTTAATAGAATTAATATTAGAAATGACATTAACAAATTCTGGAAAAAACCGAACAGATGTATCTACAGGTTCAAATGACCTAAAACTCGGAGCATCTCCAGACGGTGAGCCCAAATTACTATTAGGACCTAGATTGTATTGTTCCCAACAATATTGGAGTCCAGTATCTTCTATATCCGTAGCCATAGCATTCAATTCGAAAGGTGTCGAAATAGGAATATAAAAATCACTAGCAGGCATTGTAATTGAAGGCGACGTATTGAAAACTGTAGAGTCAACATCAGCACAAGTTGAACCATTTCCTACAGAAGCAAATGTGTACATTTCTTCAAGGGATTTGACATGAAAATATGGGTCAGAAAATGTTTGAACATTATTGCTTCCACATAAACCTGCATAAGCCATTATCGTACTACCACTTCCTGGCTCCATAGCTGCTGTAAAACTCTCATTTCCTCCACAATTATTAAAAGTATGATTCCCTCCAAACTGATGTCCTATTTCATGAGCTACATAATCTATATCAAAAGGGTCATTCACTGGGTTGGCACTCCCTGTAATTCCCCTAGCTTTATTAGAAAAACTACATACTGATTGTAACCAAGCCAATCCTCCACTATTCGTTCCAAATACATGACCTATATCATAATTAGCCGTTCCAATAGTAGCATCTAAATTAATTTGATTCTCATTAATCATTGCATTAGCATTTCCATTATTATAAGGGTCTGTCGTACCATCTGTATAGATGATATCTTCGTTATTCGCTATGATATTAAAATGTATAGAAAAATCTCTTTCATATACTTGATTAACTCTATTCATTGTAGTAACAATAGCCGCCAAACCATCTTCTTTAGTTCCGCCATGGAAAAGAGTATATTCACCAGTAGCAGCAATGGCTATTCTATAATTTCTCAAATAAAATGTTTGGCTTTGTCTAGACTGAGAAAGGATTTCATCACTCAAAACAGTCATTTCATCTTCATCACTGTGTAATTGAGGGTCAAAACCACACTGATGTTTTTCTTGTTTGTTTGAATGAAAATCTTTTTTATAATAAACAATATATTGAGTAGTATTATCCTTTCCGTAAGGGTCAATAAAAATCGTTCCACTACTTGAATAAATCATGGCGTGGAAGCCTTTATGTGTGAAATCAATTCTACCCCAATGTGAAGGATTTTTCTTATTAATTGCTTTGAAAGTTCGTATATTCGGAAATTTAGTGCTTAAATCGGGATGCATAATGGGCGCATCTTTGACTATATAGTGTTCAAACCTACCATCGGGAGTAGGAATAGACAATTCCATAGTCTGATTCATTGTTCTCAATTGATTTTTTAGATTTTCAAAATCCAATTCATAAACTAAATACTTCGAAGGGATTATTTGTCTTTCGATTTGGCTATTATCTTCCGATTCATTCCACAAAGTACGTTCTTGTGCAATTATAGAATGGGTGAATAAGAGTAAGAAAAAAATAAATTTTAATTTCATGATAATTTTTGATTTTTTATGATAAGAGTAAGTTTAAAGATAATAGGATTTTTATAGAAAATTTAATTTTATAATTATTAATTGTATTCAATCAAAAAATAAATGCCTTATTCAATCCTAATCCAAAAAG
>JAHDBK010000483.1 GCA_020630455.1 Saprospiraceae bacterium | reverse complement strand
CCTTTATATAATTCTACATTTTTGACTGCATCTGAATTAAAAGTACTAAAAAAACCAAATAAGTGCTGAGGATTATAAATAGTCGCTTCATCTAACAAAAATAAATTTTGGTCTGTTGTACCTCCTCTAACATTCAAGCCAGACGTCCCTTCCCCTCCTGAAGAGATTCCAGGTTTGAGTTGAAGTGTTTTAATGATATCTACTTCTCCAAATAATGCTGGCAATAATTTAGCATCCTGCATTGATAGTTTTTCAACACTCATTTGTGTTGAATTGATGGTTTCTTGATAAGAATCTCCTTTAATAACTACTTCATTCAATATTTCACCTGAAGATAATTCTACATCTAAAGTCATATCTTCAAGGGGCAATAATCGTTTATCAACGGTTTGAAAACCGATATAAGAATAACTAATGGTTACAGAATCACCACTTGGAATTTTAATAGAATAAAAACCATATTCGTTGGAAACATCACCATCTCCTGTTTCATTAACAAATACGGTTGCGCCAATCATTGTTTCCCCTGTTTCAGCATCTTTTACATAACCACTAATGGTTACATCTTGAGCAAAAGTATAAGAAGAAAAAATTAGAAAAACAAAGATTACAATTTGATTTCTAGCAGCAATAAGATTATTAAAAAATGTCATTTTATAAAGAGATTTCTTTATTTTTTATATAAAAATGGAATTAATAACACAAGATATAAATACTAAGATGATTATTAAACATTTTAACAATATATTAGTTGTTAAATAATTTAGAAAATTCAATTATTTCATTAATAAAAAGTTATAAAAAATAGGAGAAATTTTAAATTAATACAATTAAATTTGGCATTTTTGTATTTTTGGCAAAATTTATGTAGTAAATATTTATAATATGAAAAACAAATCTTTTTTTAAAGATGTTTTTAATGTAGTATTACTTATTCCAAAGGGAAGGGTCACGACATACGGATTAATAGCCAATTATTTGGAAACTTGTACCGCAAGGATGGTAGGTTGGGCAATGAACGCTAGTCATACTAGTGATGATAAAATTCCCGCTCATCGAGTTGTCAATAGAAATGGTGAATTAACAGGAAAACATCATTTTGCTTATCCTACTTTAATGGAAGAATTATTAGAAGCAGAAGGTGTGACTATTATTAATGGAAAAATACAAAACTTTAAAGAACATCTTTGGAATCCAATGAACGAACTGCCTGCTCTATAATTTTTTATTTTTAAATTACAAAAAATAGAAGCCCATGAAGAAATTAAAAATTTTTAGATTAAGTATTTTAGCATTTCTCTTTTTAATGCTATTTGCAGGAACAAGTTCAGACACACCTAATGTCATTTATTGGTCTGAAGACAATCCATTAGAATGGGATGATTTTAAAGGAGAAGCCAGATTTGATTTTGCCAATCGTTATATTTCTGCTTTAACAACTTCTGGAATAATACATTATAGGGGATGTAAAGAAGGAAAAATCATTTACAAGATTAAGCCTTATTTTCAAAAAGATGAGTCTTGGGTAAAATCAGAAGCTAGAACCACATACCATTTAGATCATGAGCAATTGCATTTTGATGTAACGGAATTACATGCTAGGAAATTAAGAAAACTATTAGCAGAGCAAAATTTCAGATGCGGAGAAGAAGAAGCTTTTGAGAAATATATTGAGCAATATCTCAACAATTGGGAAATGATGCAACGTTCTTATGATATTAACACCCACCATAGTACTGATGAAAATAAACAAATGGAATGGAAATATCGTATTCAATACGAATTGTCACTTTTAGAAGATTTTAAATCACAATAAGATTATACTTAGAATTAAAAAGTCCCCATTTTTTAGTAAAAAATGGGGACTTTTTAATTTAAAATTGGATTAATAATAAAGAAAATTATTTATCTTTTAATAAAAATAAACAAGCAGCAATAGATAACTTACATTATTTTTACTTTCAACTGCTATAGTGATTATATTTGTAGTATTAAACACATTTATTATACAAATAAACTATCTGTAATGAAATATTTATTATCACTTTTATTCTTTTTTAGCCTCATTACTACCTCACAATCACAATGGACTTATGTTTATTTTCACAATAACACCAATCTTAATTTAACCTATAGTACTAGTGGCAATCCCGCTCCACATCCAGACGATTGGGAAGGGTATAATGGAACGATGATTCCTCTACAACCCCATACAAAAATGATGGAATTTTATAGAGATTGGAGTACATCAGATAGTCCTAGTGGAATTTATTATATGACTACTACTGTTACTTTTCCTACTGGTGAAACAGTAGACCTAGAGTTTGAGTATGATGTAGAGTTTTATGATTTTTTTAATAACCCTTTTCCAGAAATTAATTTTCGACATTCCATAGGTGGAACAGCTGTTTCAGATGATCCTTGGAGAAATGACAGAACAATTTATAGTCAAAATTTCACTGTAAACGGTATTGACTATATCGCTCGTTATCAATCTTATTCTACAGCACCTAGTGGAGTATATGATGATGTATTATTTTCTATTTACGAAGCTGATGATACTCCATATACAGTTGACCCAGCAGACGCAAGCGACCCTTATACTTTTAATTTGATGTCTTATAATGTATTTATGCGTCCTACTCCATTATTCTCAGACGACCAAGCGACTAGAGCTGACCATATTGCCGATTATGTTCACGATATGGACGCCATCATTCTTCAAGAAGTTTTTGATAATGATACAAGGGCTACTTTATTAGCAAATCTAGCAGCAGAATATCCTTACCAATCTTCTGTTGTAGATGACCCAAGCAATGCCCTTGAAGACGGAGGAGTCGTTATCGTCAGTAAATGGCCTTTTGATAATGAAGACCAATTGCTATGGGATAATGTTTGCTACGAAGATGATTGTACAGCTAATAAAGGAATTAAATATGTCAGAATTAATAAAATGGGACAATATTATCATGTATTTGGAACCCATATGGACGCATTTAATGATTTAGAAGATGTCAATACTAGAAAACAACAATTGGTCATGTGGAAAAATTATATTGATGGCAAGTCTATTCCTAATGATGAAGCCGTTTTAATGGGAGGAGATTACAATATTGACAAACACACGAACAAGTGGGGAGAATACGATACTTTATTTGGTAATTTTGCTGCTTTGGAACCGACCTATACAGGCTACCCTGATTCGTGGGATGTAAATTTAAATATTTACAATTTAGACGATGCAGCTATCTATGACGCTGAACATTTAGATTATGTTCTTTCACAAGAAGAACATTTGTCGCCTATATCTGCAAATAATGATTGTATCATAATGCGTTCTACCCATATTGATATGTGGAGAATCTTTGATTTATCTGACCATTATGCTATTATTGGGAGGTTTGAGTTTCCTGAGCCTTGTTTGGCTCCTAATAATATAATTAGTGATAACGTTACTTACAATTCTTTTGATATTAATTGGAATGCCGTTTCTGGTGCTGATTATTATAA
>JAHDBK010000482.1 GCA_020630455.1 Saprospiraceae bacterium | reverse complement strand
ACAGGATTATTTAGTATATTTGTTTGCCTAGAAAAAAAGAGGAAAATTAATTTCCTCTATCGTCTAATTAGCTGCTCACCTACCTACTTTAGTCGATTCGTTCAAAGAAATTTCTCCGTCAATTTATTGGGAAGGATGACTAGAGATGTTTGGTGGGGATTGGCGGAGAAATTCCTTTGAGTTGGGCAGCAATACCTCTCCTTCGTCGAAGTATTGCTGCCCAACGAAGCGAGCGGAGATGCTTCGTCTCCCTCGCTTCGTTAATACATGGGCTGTCGGCTTAATCCGCTAGTGCTATTGCTGTTTGATTGGAATCGGCTTTGTTGGGTACGGAATCAACTGCCAGGATGCTTGCAATCCTTACTCCATAAGCAATAGCTACTAGCTGCCAAAGATGATACACGAACATTGTACCCTCAATGACGTGTATGCTCGCTCCGTTGTAGCCAATTAGAAAAGAAAGGCAATTTAAGGAGCAAATAAAACAGGTTGAAATGAGTAATTGAATAACTAAAATTATTTAACTTTATATCTTAATTTTTTCACGAAAACAAAGGTAATAATGATACATCCAAATACTGAATTAAAGTTCATAAATGAGCAAGTTGGATATGGTGTATTCGCCACAGCAGATATAGCAGAAGGAACAATAGTCTATGTAAAAGACAGCCTTGAATTAAGCATAAGTCCAACAGATTACTTAATGCATAATGAAGAGATGAAGGAAGTGATTGAAAAATATTCATATATAGATGAAGTAGGTAATAGGATAATTAGCTGGGATTTTGCAAAATATGTCAATCATTGTTGTAATTGCAACTCAATAAGCACAGGTTATGGTTTTGAAATAGCCATAAGAAATATAAAAAAAGGGGAACAAATCACTGACGAATATGGAATTTTCAATCTTGTGAGACCTATGACATTAGTATGTGGAGAAGAAAATTGCAGGAAAGAAATCAAGCCTACTGATTTTGACGATTATCATCAAGAATGGGATAAAAAAATCAAAAAATCAATTATGAAGTTATTTGAAGTTGAACAGCCACTTATCCCATTTGTCGATAAAAATACGAGAAATGAATTAGATGATTTGTTTAGAAACCCTGAAAGTTACAAATCTGTTTATGCCTTGAAATTTATAGAAAAATAAAAACTGGCTACAACGGAGCGAGCATACACGGTGCTTGAGGGTACAACATCGTGTATGCTCGCTCCGTTATGTCCAATTAGAGAAAAAAATAAAACGAACATTTCAATTCAAAAAAACACATGCCAAACTTGAATACTATAGTATTTATTTATAGATTTGCTGTATGAAAAAAGAACTAACAGTAATTGATATATTTTCAGGATGTGGCGGGATGTCTTGGGGGCTCCATAAAAAGGGTTTCAAAGTACTTGCTGCTTTAGATATATGGGATGTTGCTTTGAAGACTTTTTCAATTAATCACCCAGAAGCCAAAACATATTGTGGAGACATTAGAGAAATTGACCCTAAATTTGTATTAAAAGATTTGGGATTAAAAAGAGGTGAACTTACCTGCCTTGTTGGAGGTCCTCCATGTCAGGGATTTTCTAAAAATGTTCCTGCCTCTTATAGATTTTTAGAAGACCCTCGAAATCAATTATTTAATGACTATTTGGATTATGTTCATGCTTTGCTTCCAGAAATTGTGGTAATGGAAAATGTGGCAGAAATATATAACGCTTTTAAGGGAGAAGTGAGAGAACAAGTGATTAGCCGTCTTGAAAAAATGGGATATGAAATAGAGGTAAAAGTTTTATTTGGACCAGAATATGGGATTCCGCAAAGAAGGAGAAGATGTTTCTTTTTTGCTTCAAGAACAGGAATAAAACCAAATTTTCCAGAACCAACAAATTCAAAAACTTCTGAAGTTGACTTATTTAGCAATAAACCAAAATTTGTTTCAGCATGGGAAGCTATTTCTGATTTGCCAAGTTTAAAAAACGGGGAAGGGCAATTTAAAATGAAGTATTCTACCGCACCTAAAAACTCCTTTCAAAAATTAATGAGGAATGGTTCTAAAGTTTTATACAATCACGAATCTAAAGAGCTAAAAGGAAAACAACTTGAAAGAATTCAGTCTATAAAAGCGGGTCAAGGATTCAAAGATTTACCGAAACATTTACAACCTAAATCCGGGTATAGCGGTGCTTATGGAAGGCTTGATTTTGATAAGGTAGCTCCAACAATAACGAGGTGGATGTTTCATATTGGTTCAGGAAGATATGGGCATCCCAAAGACGATAGACTAATAACGATTAGAGAAGCTGCAAGAATTCAATGCTTTACAGATGATTTTATTTTTGAAGGCACTTATACAGAAAAGTCAGGTCAAATTGGTAATGCTGTCCCTTCTTTATTTATGTATCATCTTGCTCCAAAGATTCTTGAATGTCTTGAATTCGAGCATATAACATCTCAATTACTTCATCAAGAGGCAATCTGATAATTGAGGCATCAAAAATATAGGCATCATCATGCAACTTAAATCTTTCAAAGAATTGCTTTTGATTTGGATACCATCTGTACACACAAAAATTATCAGATTTTCTAATGCCCTGTAAACCAGTTTTTGTGTCATTTGTCCATCTCCAATTCAAGTCATTTGGAGAGTAAATGGCTAATTCTTCCTCAAAATATGCGAATTTATCATTGTTGGCAGTTTTAAGAAGAATACAAACACGTTTGTCAGTTACATTTTGAATTTGTGCATCATTATTAATTTTTCTATGCCAATGTTCCATTAAAGCAGCACCAATTAAATTAGGAGGAGAATTTCTATCCAGATTTGGAAATCCTAAATCTTCTCTTTTCTTAAATACATCAGCCCTTTGAATAACAAGTTCAAATTCAGTATTTTCTTTAACTGAACATTGAAGTGATTTTGCAGACCATCCAATATTATTAGGTGTATCTACAATGTCAAAAAGTAGTTTACTTCTTTTAGCAAATAAAGGGTCAAATAACTGAACTCCTTTAGAGTAACAAAAAATAGCTTCCCAAATGAAGTCCTCTAAGCTATCAACAATTGGAAGAGCTAATGAAGCTGTTACACCTTTTAGAAGTTTAGCTTTTTGTTTGTTTGTTAGATTGTACGTTCTCAAGTTCATCAGCGACAAGTTTGATAAATTCATCAATTTCAACTTCAAGAGATTCAGTAATTTTAAATAGAGTTTTTACAGTAATACTCTTTAATCCTCTTTCAAGTTGAGAAATATATGTCCTATGCAAATCAGCTTTAAAAGCTAATTGCTCTTGAGAAATTCCTTTATTTTCACGAATTTTCTTTAGTATCTTAGCAATTGCAAGGTCAATATTCATAATGGCGAAATTACCTAATTGAATACTATGATACCACAGACTATAGTATTAGTAAAGAAAAAAGAAAACTGAGCAGAACAAAAGCTAAAACGTGTACGACAAGAAGCCACTCCAAATATAGTCATACCATCTCCAGCGAACAATCAGGAAATTAACTGGAGAACGCTA
>JAHDBK010000006.1 GCA_020630455.1 Saprospiraceae bacterium | reverse complement strand
AAACCAAATCATATTTAAGACAGGCTCTTAATGAAAAATTCAATCTATTAATTAACTAATCAGTAGTGACAGATTGCACATATAAAGAGTATGTAATCTGTCACTTTTCAAATATTCCATAATGGCAACAATTAAAATTTTACTCAAAAATAAAGCGAACAAGGACAATACACATTCTGTCATAATGAGAATTGTAAAAGACAGAAAATCAAAAATAATAACATTAGGAATGACCTGTTTAGCTAAAGATTGGGATGAACAAAAAAGTCAATTTAAGAGAGGTCATCCTAACTATAATAACAGAAACAGAGTGCTTCTTAAACTCAAAGAAAAAGCACTTAAAGTTATTGATGATTTTAGGGTAGATGAAATTGATTTTACTTTGAATCAGTTTGAGGAAAAATTTCGAGGAAATAAATCCAAAAATGCTAATGTTATAGACTTTTTTAATGAAGTCATTGCAGAACAAGAAAAAGCTGGTAGGATAGGAAGTGCTAAAGCAGACAATGATACCAAAGTAACCTTATTAAAATACTCAGGTAAGAACATCAAATTTAAAGATGTTACTCCCGAATTTTTGGAGAAATTTGAGGTTGAATTAAGGTCTTGGGGGTATGAGGATGGTGGAATAGCTTTTAGAATGAGACATATAAGAGGCTTATACAACAAAGCTATCTCAAGAGGTATTGTTGGTCAAGAATATTATCCATTTAAGCACTACAAAATATCCAAGCTAAAGGGTAAAATGCTAAAGAGAGCTTTGAGCATTGATGAGTTTAAAAAGTTTAGAGATTTTGATGTGTCAAGATACCCTAGTCTTAGAGAAGCTTATGATTATTTTTTGTTTTCATTCTATGCTTTGGGTATGAACTTCGTAGATATGATGAAATTAAAATGGTCTGATGTTCAAAATGGAAGAATACAGTATGTAAGGTCTAAAACTAAGGGTAGATTTAATATTGAAGTCAATGAAAAAATGCAAGAAATTCTTGACTATTATAAGAACCAACATAGACCCACTCAATATGTGTTCCCTATTTTGTTGAGAGATGATTTGACACCCAAGCAATTAGCTAATAGAAAAACTAAGGTTTTAAAAAGGGTCAATAAGAAACTGAAAGCTATTGCAGAAATAGTAGGCATTGAGAAAAATTTGTCGTCTTATGTAGCTAGACATTCAGCAGCAACCATTTTAAAGCAAAAAGGAACTAGCATAGAGGTCATATCAGAACTTTTAGGGCATTCAGATGTCAAAATCACAATGACCTATTTAAAGGAGTTTGATAATGTTACTTTAGACAAAGCAGGTAGAAAACTCCTTGACTTGTAATTATAATAATCCAAAGACACAGAGCGAATATCAGCACCAGTTGGTATTCGCTTTTTTTATTCACTAAAAACAAATCTCATGTTACACACCAACCCTTATGAAGATGAATTTTTAGAGTTTCGAGAATCCAGTTATTTTGAAATTCTCTCTCAAAAATTTAAACCATTACCCTACTACAAAAAATATAAGAGAATCAAGCAGATTGTATTTTGTTCTTCATATTTATTCAATGTGGTGTCTGCTATTACAGCCACTTCTTTGATATTTCTATTTATCTATACTTTGACGGATAGCAAAGCTGCAAGTTTTGCAGTTTCTGCAACTTCTGTAATTATTATTGAAATAATGAAAAGGAAATTAAGCAGATTGGTATTCAAAGAATGGCTAATGGCAAAAAAGTATTATGTATTGCCCCTTCTTGTTTTGATTCTGATTTCCTTCCTTTCTGTATTATCCTCATTTTATGGTGCAAGGGAAATAGTAGTAGGATGGAGCAAATTACCACCTATGGAAGCTCAAGACATTAGCCATTTACAAGATGAATTGAAGAATCTTGATACTCAAATTGAAGCTGCACGAAATACAACTTGGAAAGGAGTAACTACAGAAGAAAGCCAAGCTACTATTCAAGTTCTATCAGAGCAGAGAGCATCTATAGTTACAGAAATGATGCGTTTACAGCAGCAAAACGATTTAGATAATAGACAAGCTATATCTCAACATGAATCTTCAACACAACTTCAAGCCAAACACTTTGCTTTAGTTACACTATTACTTGAAGTTTTGTTTTGGATAGCTGCCTATTACTTGGAATATTATGATTTTAGAAGTTACATAGAATTTTACAAACCACTTATCAATGGCTCAAAAGTCAAAGATAATACAGTAGATTCTACTGAACTTGGAGAGACTGAAAATATGCTCTCAAAAAATGAAGATAGTCCTGACATAGACCCTAGTATTTTAAAAGCTGCTATAAAGAATGCCAAAGCCAATTTATCAGCTTACAAAGGAAAGCTAAAATCTGGTCAAGGTACTGTTACCTCAAATAACAGAGGAATTAGAAGATGGCAAAAAAGGCTTCAAGAATTGGAAGATATGTTGCCTGATAAAATACCTGATAAAAACGAAGAAATTATTCCTGATAAGGGTAGTGACAATGGAGTTGCTACCCTTTTTTAATTCATCAAAATTTAAAAGAAATACTCATGCAATTAAGAACTGCTCAAAGAAAACAGTCCTTTATGAAGCTAGGTATTCAAGCTCCTTCGGGTTGTGGAAAAACCTATTCTTCATTATTACTTGCTAAAGGATTGGTAGGAGATTTATCTAAAGTTGCCATTATAGATTCTGAAAAATCTGCTGATTTATATGCTCATTTTGGTAATTATAATGTATTGACTTTAGAACCACCTTTAGCACCAAAAAAATACATCGAAGCCATTGATGTTTGTATCAAAGCTGGAATAGAACTTATTATCATTGATAGTCTTTCTCATGCTTGGGCTTATATCAAAGATTACCATTCTTCCATGAGTGGCAATTCTTTTCAGAATTGGGCAAAACTCAAACCTTTACATCAAGGACTTATTGACAAGATTATACAGACACCAGTACATTTTATTTGTACGATGAGAACTAAGCATGACTATGTAATGACAGAGAAAAACGGAAAACTTGTGCCAGAGAAAGTTGGTCTAAAAGCCAGTACCGCAGAAGATACAGAATATGAATTTTCCATAGTCTTTGAATTAGATGTTGCTCATCAAGCCACAGTTTCCAAAGATAGAACAGGTCTTTTTGCACCTCTCAAAGTGCCTTTTACCATCACAGAAGAAACAGGAGTAAAAATTAAAGATTGGTGTAATACTGGAATCACAGTTAATGAAGTAAAACAGATGATAGATAAATGCCAAACTGTTGATGCACTTAATGACATTTATCGAAACTACAAAGAACTATATGATTTATTAGAACCTGATTTTGTGGCTAAGAAAAAGACCTTGACCACTTCATTACCAAAAATAACTAAAGCACAATCCAATGGAATTGCAAATACTTAATCATCAAAATGGAGTACATGAAACTCCACAAGAAGCAGTAGCAACTGTTGTTACCAATCCTACTGATAATGGCAAGAGTTTTATTGAAGCCAATACAATATCAATGAATTTAAGTGAGATAAAGCATAAACATATTCTACCAGTATTTTCTAAAGATAATACGCCACTTATTTCTCAAGTAGATTTCATAGAAAACACCAGAGATTTAGTGGAAGAATTATCCAATAGAAATTCTACATTTCCAAGTATCAGAGTATCTCATCCTATTAAGGGGAGAGTTTTTGAAGCAAGGAATAAAAAGGCATCTGAATTATTGGAAAGTGAAAAGACAATCTACTATGAAAGAATGGCTTGGATTTCTGAAATTCCAGCTATTACAGAAAATGTAAATGGTCAGTCTTTGACTATGTGTTTTGGTGGAATCAAAGCCTATAATTTGGATAATTTGAACACCAAATATGGTTCTGCTCAACACTTCAAATTCTTCATCGGATTTAAAGTGAAGGTCTGTACCAATCTTTGTATTTGGACTGATGGATTTAGCCATGATGTTAAGGTGCGTAGCTTGGAAGAGTTATATACGGCTATCTATGATATTGTGAACAAATACAACTACTCTCGACACTTGGAATTACTCTCTAAATTTTCAGATTATGAATTATCAGAGAGAGAATTTGCCACTATTTTAGGTAGAGCAAGAATGTATAATCATCTTCCAAAAGAACTGAAAAAAGATGTACCTAATCTGCTAATTACGGATTCTCAAATTAGCAGTATGACAAGGGAATATTACAAAGATGACAGTTTCCGCAGGAATCCTGATGGTTCTATAAATCTCTGGAATGTTTACAATTTGCTTACTGGCTCTATCAAGTCTTCTTACATTGACACCTTCCTAGACAAAAATGCCAATGCTTTTACTTTTACCAAAGGGATTGCAGATGCACTTGATGGGAATGATGAATATGCTTGGTTTTTAAACTAATTGATATTGATTTTCAACTCAAGAAATTTCTCAAATATTTGAGTTGAGTGAAGTAGTCCATGAATAACAGTTGATACTGTTTAGGGCTACTTCTTATTTTCATTTACCATATTATTGTTATTTGAATCAGATATATTGGAAGCCTTGATAAATTTAGATATTACCAAATCATCTAGTTCCCTAGAAAGAGCTTTGATTAGTCTATTTCTTTTCCATAGAATATTCATTCCTCGTCTTGTTCTTGGAAACTCTATCTTGGTTTCAAGAATCGTTGTATAATCAACTTTTTTATGGCTGTTTAAGGTACTAGGAAAATGAATAGTAGCTATACATTTTCCGCTATTCTCTTGAAATTTAAAATTGAATTTAACTTGAACTCTTTCCAACAAGATGACATTTTTATAAATAGCCTCTTTCACATAAGTTAATTCATCAAGGTTATTTCCGTTAATGTCTAAGTTAGTAACCTTATCTTTCATTGGCTCTAAGTCCACAGGTAAATCAGATAAAGAAGCATCAGGTTTGAATTTTATATTTTCAAGAGAACCATCAAAAAACACTTCTGAAAATTTTACATCTTTGAAACTTAGTAGAAAATCTATTCTTTCTTGGTTAGAATTGAAGTCACCAAACTTGATACTTGTAGCCTCTCTATCTATAAAATCATTGGTCAATAGAAAGTGATTGTAAAAACTAGATATTTGGTCACATATTTTTTTTGTCTCTGATGAGGTGTATTCTGATTTTATATTTACAGTATCATGCTTATCAGAAGTAGTTATGAGTATAGATGCAGAATGTCTTGTTGCACCAGTAATTAAATCCTTTGTTGTATTTATTCTCTCTATCTCGAAAGATACCTCATAGTAATTTTCATTTTTTCTTTCAGCTTTTGGTTTTATTACAAATTTTGAATTTTCTGGTAAATTAATATTTTCAACTTGTAGAGAAAAGTCTCCTAGAGCTTTTTCTAAAGATATGTTTTTATCTTTCCATGAAGCTGATTTATTAATTGATTTGGGTTTATCTTCTTGTTCTATCAGAAGTTCTTGTATCACTTCTATCTCAAGAGGATTTAGAAGCATACTAGATAAAATTGGTACTGTATATTTTTTCTCAGCATATTTAGAGATAATACCTTTACTAATAAGGAATTTTTTTAAATCTGTTTGAGATAGTTGTGAGGTTGCTATTAGTTGTTTTAACCTTGACCCATAAGGTAAAAGTAAGTCTAAATTACTTTTTACATTTTTACTTATTTGGGTATTAATTTCTTTGTTTTTTTGTATAAGATAATCTGATTGACTTACAGGATGAAAAAATGTTTTTGTTTGGGGTTCTTTCAAAGTAACAAAAGAATAGGTATTAAATCGTTTGACTTCTATTCTGTCAACTACATCACTATCCTGAAATATATTTTTTGTAACAGAAACAATATTTTCGTGTTGTGTGGCATCATAGTCAGGGAAAAAGATTATGATTTCAGTAGCAAGGTTACATAATTTGTGAGTCAGCCATATAAGTCTCTTTAGGTAATTTTTTCCAAATGGAATATTTGTAAACAGTAATAAACTAGAGGTTTTACCTTCAAATAACACAATAGGAATTAGTGAGCTATTCATTAATTCTATTGGCATAATTTTACTCGAAACATAAAGATTTTCAGGAGAATTATTATATCCAGTATCGTGATATAAAAACTCCATTTTTGAAGCTGGTCTATAATTCTTAGCAGTTTTCAAGACAGAAATAAGGAAGGTAGCCTTCTTATTATCAATAAGGTATATAGTAGAGAACTTATTATTTGGTATTGTAAATTGCTCCTGTAACTCTGAAATTAAATCATATTCTTTCTCTGAATCTAAAGATGAAATAAAAAAAAGTAGTCCAATGAAATTATCTTTTCTGTCAGCAGATTCTAAGTATTCATTTTCATAAAGATTGCTGTTATCTGCACATTCTAAACATTGTGCAAGGTCTTTAATGTCTTTATTAATATCTGTCTTTTTAGAGGTAGGATAGCCTTTGGATTTATGTTTTATGGATATAAAGGCTACATCACGGTTATTGTGGATGAGAGGGTTTTCATAAGCAAATAAGCCATCTATGTTATGTGTCTGTCTATCCCCTTTAGCACTTTTACTTTTATGAGCATTTCCTTTAGTACAATTAAATTGAATATTTCCTGCCATATTCCACCCCATTAATTTCAACAATTCTGAAACTAATTTTTCTCCATCATTCCCAGATTTTACGCCTATTTCTCCTGACATAATTCTTTCTTTTATTAAACTCTTTGATATTATTTACAACTGTTTTATCAAATCTTTAGCTTTATCTAAGGTGTATGCTCCTTTAACATCTTTGGTGTCAAATACCATAAAATAATGATAATTTTTGCCAGACATAGATGCCCATTTTTCACCTAATCTTATTTTAGCAAGACTATCTGTATTATCTAAGTGGTCTCCTTTTGTCTCTAGCAGAATAACACTACCCCCTTTAGTAACGATAATAAAATCAGGATAATGGTTAGAATTAAATCCATTTATTGAAAAGCCTTTCCCTCTTTCTAAATTTCTATGCCAAAAAGCAATATTTGGAAAACTTGAAATGCCTAAAATGACTTTTTCCTCAAACTTATTCATATTGCCCTCTCTCTCATAAAGTGAATTACCAATGGGAGAACCTAAATTACCTGGTACAATTCTTTCTTTAAATGACCATGATTCTTCTACATAAATTTTATTTAAGGTGGTCATCTCATCAAATTTATTAGCAGCAAAATCACGGGCTAAAGCCTTTATCTTTTTCTTGATTTTATCCTTGTAAGAATATTGACGATTCAGTACATCTCTAAGTTGTTCTGTTGTCATTTGGTCTAAAATACGTGTAATATACTTTTGTATTTCTTGGTCAGGAATAGGAAACATATTGCCAATCTTTGCCATTAACTGATAAGTAACGTCTTTTATTTGTTGGTCTTTTGGTTTGGCAAGTATGTAATCTATAAGTGGCTCTTTAACTTGTATATCTTCTATTTGAGTTATTGTAGGTCGGTACTCATTATCTTTATCAATATCTACTTTGTACAATTCAGAAGCTACATCATCAAAATTTATCTTGGTATCTTCATTAGATAATTTGAAGTTTTTTAGAAGTGATTCACTATTGAGTAAAACCTTTTCATCTCCAAAAATATTATTACCAATATCCATAAAGAATTGAGGTAGTTTTATCTGATTTGCTAACTCTATATTAGTAGCTTTTATAGCATAACGTTTTACTTTATCTCCCATTTCTGCAAATAAATTTTCATCAGAGGACTGGCTTTTGGCAGCTTCTATTTGTGCTTCCATTTCCTCATTTTGAGCAATAGCCATTTCTTCTATGTCTTTAACAATAGGGTTAATTGGGAGGTCTGTTTCATTTTTATTTTCAGGGGTGGGGGCAATATTTGTAGGAAGTACAATAGTATTGGTATCAATATCTAAATCTTCTTCAAGGGTGTTATCTTCTTTATCTTTAGAAGAATTTGAATCATCGGGAAATAGAAAATTTTCTAGTGTTGCTTGTTTTTCTTCTTCCTTGACAAAATCTGGCATTGCATCTTTTTTCCTGTAATCCTTTTCACTAAAACCTGATGCTTGTAAACCTGATACTATGTTTTTTAAAGTATCATGGAATTTAGAAGATGCTGTTAAAACAAAAGAAACATTGAGTAAAGGATTTTGATGTTTCTGAACATAAGGCTGTCTCAAAACCCTGCCTAAAATTTGTTCTACATCAACAGCAGAAGATTTATCCGCTAATGATGCCAAGATATAAGCAAAAGGACAATCCCAACCTTCTTTCAGAGCATTAATAGTAATAATGTAACGCACTTCACAATCTTTACTCATCAGGTCAATGCCTTTGAGTTCATTGATATTAGCTGTTTTGATTTTGATTTGTTCCTCTGGTATCTTGAGTTTGAGTAGTTGGGCTTTTAGTTTTTCAAATGTAGTATTGTCTTTTTTATTCTTGGGTTGTGCTTGAAATAATACTATAGGGCGAATATATCTACCTCCTTGTTTTTCTTGGATTTTGGCTAAATATTCTAGCTTGTTTTGCAAATGTAAAGCACTCTCAACAACTCTAGTTTTATCTGTATGATTATAGACAATAACAGGTAACTTTACCATGTTCTCTTTCTTCAAATCAGAAGCAGGAACTAGGCTCACTATATTGCTATTGTTTTTGGGGGTTGCTGTAAGGTCAAGAATAAAGGATGGATTAAGATTCTTGAGCATTTCTACACTTAAATCACTTTCTGCATTGTGGCTTTCATCAACAATAACTACAGGATTTAAACTACGAATCACATTGATAAGTGCTGTTTCATCTACTTCTTCTAGTAAATGAGAGGAATTTTTATACTGTGATACAAAAGATGCTAGTTGCCCATTTTCCTGATATACTTTTCTATCTTCTTTATTTCTAGCTCTAAGACTAGCAAAACTCATAACAACTATACTTAACTGTTCATTGACAGAAGTAGGGTTGAAGTTTGAACCTTGTAATAAGTCCTTTTTATCATAAATAACTACTCTGTTATTGAATAGTGTATTGAGCTTTTGTCTATAAGGATGGTCTGCATCTCTAAGGTTATTAATAGTTTGGTCAAGTAAATTGCTCCAAGGCACTAACCATACAACAGCTTTGGCTTTATGATGGCTACTGGCATCAAAAATAGTTTTGAGAGCATTGACAGCAATAAAGGTTTTACCTCCAGCAGTAGGAACTTTTACCGTTAGTTGAATGGCATTGGGGATATTGTTTTTGTAGGGTTGCATTCCTGTACCTTCAAGGGGATTATAGACACCTATTTTATCTTCCCAATACTTGTTAAAAGCATTGCCTATATGCTGATATTCTTGAAGGTACTCCATGTAACTTTCAATATCCTGTATGACTTTGTGCTGATATGGTTTGAGTTCCATAATTAAAATCGAGTTATATCTCTAGGTATTTTTTTAAAGATGATATTCTTTTCTGACAAAAAGTTTTGTGGTAATAAGCAATTATCAGCATAGATGATATATTGTTCTGCTTTCTCTTGTATTTGAGGAAGCAAATCATAATCCAAAGTAGTCAAGCTCTCTTTTTCATAAACAAAATAATAGGCAGTATCTTCATGTTTGCCTAGAAAATAACTGTTGCTACTGGCAAGACCTGTACTTATAGGCTGGCGTGTTTCACTAAACCAAATATAAGCTCTGATTTTTGATAAGGCTATATTTTCATTGAGGTTGTCATCTTGTAGGAATAAAGGTTCTCCAAGTTCATAATAGTTGAAACTGCCTCCTGTACCTTCTACAGCTTTTGTGTCTTCACCATAACCATTGATAACTCTTTTTACTCTTTCTGCTGTGATATTATTGGCATAATCTTCCATCTCAATAAGGATAAATTTTCTATTTCCTCCATCTCCTTTATTAAGATTCAAAACAGCATGAGCAGTAGTGCCAGAGCCAGCAAAAGAGTCAAGAATTATTGCATTTTTTGAACCAGTAAAACTTAATATTTCTTCTAATAACTCAAATGATTTCGGGTTTTTGAATTTTACTTTTGATGTATTGAAAAGGTTTTTTAATGTATTTGCCCCTTTTCTACTATCTGATTCAATAACACTAGGAAGTTTTACCCTATAATCTTTGACATAGATTTTAAGCTCAATGATTTTAGTATGGTCTTTGCCAAAAATAATTTTTCCTTTTTCTAGCAGGTCTTCCATTGTTGTTTCTGGAAACCTATAACCCATTAAAGGCTGTTTACAAGGCATATTTGTTTCTGGATGTATAATATCATATCTATAACCTTCTTTACCAGGGTTGTGAACACTTCTACTTCCAGTAAATATGCCATTTTTATCAATAAACTTGTAATCTTGGAAGGGCCATAAATAAGGCTTGTTTTCTTTTAACCAATTTGAATATTCTCTTTGTCTTTTTTTGTTATCATTGAATTTTTGTAACAACTCAGATTCTAAGTCTAAAAGTTTTTGTTTTACATCAAGATTTGGGGATTTCCATACAGGAGCTAAACTCTTTTTATCTTTTGCGTAGCATATAAGATACTCATGTTCATTTGCTATTTGTGTTGGATTATTGTCTGTAGCATTTTTCCAAATTATTGTTCCTATAAAATTAGATGAGCCATATATTGAATCTAAAATTAGTTTCAAATTATATAATTCATTATTATCTATTGAAATGACGATTACACCTTTTTTAGCTAGTAGCTTATGCAATAAGACTAACCTAGGATAAATCATGCACAACCATTTATCATGCCTAGACAAATCTTCTCCTTCTTTCCCTACTACTTGGTTAAGCCATTCTATGATTTTGGGGTGTTCAACTCTGTCATTATATTTCCACTCATCTTTCCCTGTATTATAAGGAGGGTCTATATAGATACAATTAACTTTGCCCTCATACTCTGGAAGTAGTGATTTTAGTGCTTCAAGATTATCTCCATGTATGATTTTATTGCCAGAATTGACAGCTTGTGGCTTTTCTCCATCAGTATCAAAACCATATTGATGCTCTAGCACTCTATAAGGTACATCTTGATGATGATTGATAACTTTTTCTTTTCCTATCCAATGTAGTGTTGGCATATTTTCGTCATAGAGTTGGTTAAAATAAAGTGCAAGATATTAATATATAGGGAGTTATTATATTTTAGATAATTTGACTTTGAAAGTAGTGGGCGTATCACATAAGTTTTCAAGACTTCCTTTTAAGATTTCAATTTTACCAGTTTGAGTATTCACATCAAAATCATATACTCGATACAGATAATAATTTTCTCTTTCTTGAATACTTCGTTGCAATTCTGTATTTGTGATAAAAAAAGGAGTGTCTAAACTCCCTGTAGTTGTTTTAACTTCAATAAATTTTGCATCACCTCCAGAGGTAACAGATTTTATATCAAACCCTAAACCATCTCCTTGACTTTTGGCACTATGCTCTAATTTATTTATATGAGATTTTTTTGTCAGATTCTTTCTTTCAAACTCCATCACAAAGTATTCTCCCATGTCTCCAAGTATCTTATTTTGTTTCTGCTGTTTTTCAAAATCAATAACGGAAGCATTAAAAGCTATTTTATTAAGATTGTTTTGGAATGAGCTACTATTAGAAGTAGTTACAATAATATTTTTCTCATTTTTTTGCGAGGGAAATGTTTTAGGTTTACTCTCTTTGTGTATGTGTGTTACATTAGCATAAATAATATCTTGGACTAGAACATTTGAAGAAACATCAAAGTAAGTATCTTCATCAATTCTACCTTTGTGCATTTTTAGCAAATCTTGGTCTTTAACTACTTCTGATTTTAGAATTTCACAAAGCGTATTGTACTGCAATACATTTTCAAATCTGCCCCTGATTGGTTTATATGGATATTCTATTAGCCTAGAATAATTGAGGAACATTTCATATTTATATAAAAAATATGATTCTGGATATTTTAGTGAAAGGTATAGCATTAAAGCTCTATCATCTTGATAGCTGTTCTTGTCATCAGCAAAATGCTGTTGCATAATTCTATCAATTTTAACCTTAAAGTGATTCCTTCTGTCTAAAAGAGGGATGGCTTCATTATATAAATTTTGAAAAGCAGACTTAATTAATGCAGGTTCAAAATCAGCAAACTGGTAGAGCATTCTTCTTGGATAATAACTCCCTGCATCCATCAAATTTTTTGCTTTTGCAAATGATGATTTAAGCATTGTCTTGAAATCATCTGCACCAATATCCCAATTTTCCTGAAAATGCTTAATAGCTTTCCACTTATAAATTTCTGCTTTATGAACCTTCTCGAAATTTACTTTGTAGTCTTGTATTGTCTGGATTAGATTTTGCTTGAACATTTTTAAGTATTTGTTTAGTCTAGCTTGAGAAAGCAGAGTACCCAACAAGGATTAGAGTTAATATCTGCAACACTAACAAAGCTATTGTGAAAACATTGATTCTACTAATTTTCAGACTATTACGCTTACCAGTAGCCTCTATAGATTCCAAATTTTGAGGGATTTTAGCATCATTCAATGAAGAGGTTAAAGTCATCACTTTGTCTCTCAGCATTATAAGATTTTGACTGGTGCTATCTATTTTACCTAGAATCTGATTAGAGCGACTTTTATAATCATCTTCTATTTCAGTAAGTTCTTTTTTAAAAGAGTCAGATAAAGTTTTTCCTTTCTGTTTGAGTTCTTTTTCAAAATCACTAAGATGATGGGCTTTTATTCCTTCTATTTCTTTTGAAGACTTATCCAAGCTATCAATTAAATCTTGATGCTTAATAAATAAATCTTGACTTTTTTGGAATAACGTCAAAATCTTTTCTCCTGCTTCTTTATAGTGAGTTTTAGCACTATCAATTTCACTCAGAGAAGTCTTTAATAATTCTAAATTGCTATGTATTTCTTTTATCATTATTTTAAAAATTTAGGCTTGAAAGTATTATCCAACCAGTCATTTTGAATTTTTAGTGATACCCCTAAAATTAGAGTATCTATGTATTCAATTAGTCTTTTATCTTCTGAATAAGAGGCAATGATTTCTTTATATCTTGTTATTTTTTCAACAATTAAGTTGTAAGTATTTTTATCCAAAGTATCTTTTTGAACATTATCATCCTCTGCAAATTTTAATATTCCTTCCCAAATAGCCTGTTCTCCTTCTTGCTTCAATTCTTCTCTATTGAGCTTTGAAAATAGCATGAGAAATGTGAACCCTTTCAACAATAATAAAGCTGCGTTGTCAGGATTAGTCCTTAGTAATCTGATAGAAGCTCCTCTCAAATGTTTTATATTGTCATCAAATCCCCCTGTAGGGTCAATACCCACTATTTCCATGTATTTATAGACGATACTCCAATTCATTAATTTACTACCTTCTGTATCAATAGCTAGTGAATAATTTTTTCCATCTACTTCATGGGCTGGTTTTTCTCTGGCATATTTTGAGTTGAAATAGGTATAAATAAATTCTTTGACGACATTATTGGCATCAAATAAATCTTTAGCTTTTACAGCTTCCTCACAGAGAGTTTGCATATCTTCTATTCCTCTTTCCCTTTTTTGTGCTATCTGTTCATAGACAAACTCAATTAAAACTTTCATAGACTGATTAATCTCATTACTGATAGTATCAGTAGCAACTGGTTCTATTTTTTTATTGACTTTGTTTTCTGAAAGATACCTTAGCAAGTATTTTCTCAAGGCATTTTTATACTCACCTACTGGTTTCCTTTCAAATAGAATGGAGTATTCTTCAATATTATAATCAACTGTATAATCCTTGATTATGCCCAAACAAAATAATCTATAAATAGCTTTTGCTGTATCAGCATCATCTCTAGGCAACAGGTATAAATTTTCAAGTTTTTTTATTTGTGTAGGAGGTAGATGAGCTAAAGAATCATCAGTAAATGTGGTATTCTGAATAAGCATATCTTTGAACTCAGCAAAACTGTTTAAACTTTTAAATGGGTTCTTTGATTCAAAAAAATAACCACTTGTGAATCGTTGATTATTTGTAGTTACGAATACTTCAACTCTTTCTTTTCTAAATTTTATGTTACTTAAAACATTCTGGAATGGAATATTTAAGGTGTGTTCTTCATCTATATTCAAGCCTTCCAATATTCTTAATATCCCCTCCCTTTTTTCATGTTGATTTGGAGTGTTTAGCCAAGTTTCATAATTAGCACCTTCACATTGTTCAAGTATTTTTTGCTGTATAATTTGAAGTAATTGATAGTTGCTATAAATCGAGTTTATTTGTTGTTGCTCTGTCCTAAATTTTAGATTATCAGCTAAGTTTAAATAACCAATTTTTTCATTGTCTATATTACAATAAATTCTGTTCAAATTATTTCTTTGCCAATGTTTTAGAGTGAATTTCCCAACCTCATATTGGTTACTCATATCATTGGCTATTTCATCCAACTTGCTAAGTCGTGGACAATGAATTGTATTAAATAATTCATCTAATATTGTTAGTTCTTTATCTATCCCTTTAAAAGATTGGTGTAGGAAGAACAAAGGCACTTCTTTATCAACAGTCTGTTTTTTGAATACAGATTTTGTAAGTATTCTTTCATATTCTATGTTTCCACTAGATAGGTTAGGGAGGATTTTATTTTCAAAATCTTCCCATTTGAATAGTTGTTTTCTTGTTTGCTTTAAAATTTGTTTAATAGAATCAGGAAGTGATAACCTATCTATTGCAACTTTAGATAAATTATGTCCTGCAAAAGAATCATTATTATAAAGCAAATTAACTATGGCTAATTGCCTATCCCTACCTGCTCTTCCTCCTTCTTGCACAAAACTTTCAATGGAACTAGGGTAGTTGATATGCCATGTAAATCTGATATTAGGCTTATCTATTCCCATACCAAAAGCCTTAGTAGCTATCATTAAATCTAACTTGTTATCAATAAAATCTTTTTGATATTTAACAGCTTGGTTTTCTATTTTTTCCTGTTCTACTACAGAAAAACCTGAGCTACCCATATACCAACCTGTTTTTAATCCATTGGCAGATAAAATTTGCTTATACTTTAAAACACCTAAAGGTGTTTTTTCACTTTTATGCGGACAAAATATAATACCAGCATTAGAATGTTTTTTGTCAAAAAAGGGTTCTTCTAGCTTTAATTTTAAATCATTAAATTTTTGTTCTGCATAGCTAATTGGATTTTCTACTCTTTCTTCATAAGGTATTAAATGATTATGTGCATGAATTAAAATATTTTTTAAGCTTTCTGGAGAATTGAACCTTTTTAAATAAGAATATTGCTGATATAGCTCTTTCTCTATTATTTTTTGTTTTGCTTCTCCAACTAAATCTCTAGCTTTCCTATTCTCTAAAGAGGAAGGAAAATAATCAGGTAGTCCATTATTATTTTGGGTAGGTACTTCTACATTAACTGGCAAGATGTTATATTGTAATTCATTTCTAGTAGTATTTTCATATCTTACAACTGCATCACTATCTAAGGGAGCATCTGGCAATGACAATTCTCTTTCAATATCTGCAAGTACATCATAAGAAGCCGTTGCTGTCAAACCAAATAAAGTTATAGGCTCTTGAGATTTAGTTTTACAAAACTTTATAGCATTACTCCCAAGTTTTAGATAGGCAGGTCTGAAATCATGCCCCCATTCTGACAAACAATGTACTTCGTCAATTACACAATAACTAAAATATATGCCATTATTGTGCATCTGTTGAATTGCATCTCTAAACTCTTTAATTTGTAGTCTTTCAGGAGATAGGAATGAAATTAACATTTCTCCTTTTTTCAAATGATTTATTGCATGGATTCTTTGAGTAGTGCTTAATGAAGAATTAATAAAATTGCATCCATCTATTCCCAATTTAACTAAATTGTCATATTGGTCTTGCATTAAAGATTTTATGGGGTCAACTACTAGAGTTATTCCTGGTTGCAGAATTGCAGCTAATTGGTAAGTTAAAGATTTTCCTCCTCCTGTAGGCAATAAGCCAATAACTGTTTTATTTTGTAATGCTCTATCAAGAATAGGTAACTGACCAACTCTAAAACTTCTTTTTCTAAAAATATTTTGCAGGAAAAATTCAAGAGATTCCTCCATTTCTGCATAAGGCTTATTGTATGATTCTTTCTCTTTAGATACAATCTCCTTATAAGTAATGATATTTGTAGTTTTAAATTTTCTAGGTTTATACGTGTCAAAATAATGTGAAGACCTAACTGTTATCCAGTTTTCATCTCTTTCCTTATCTTGTTTAATAATATTTGACCTTAACAAAATAGAATTATCAATTATCCAATCAGTATTTTCGTCTTCTTGATAATCTTGAATTAAGCCTAAAGGTTTTTTATGTCTATGCAGGGGTGAGTTCAAAAATTCTTTAGTGGTATAAATTTCTAAATCAATATCAGGAAGGACAGGGCAAGGTTTTGAGTGTAGTAGTTTTAGGTTATTATAAGTTTCAACCAAATCTTTAAGTGCTAAGTAACCACAAGGAACATCCCTTTCAAGAATAACTATCTTTAAATGTTCTTTAGCATTATTGGCTAAAATTTTCAGAAGAACAAATTGGATTCTTGCAATGCAGAAAGGAGTCAATGCAAGTTGTAAAGTATCAGTCCATTCCTTATCCCACTCTTTATTAAAATTCTTCTCTATTGCTTTTAAATATTCATTTGTAGATAACTTTTCGTTTAAGGTTTTAATACCTGATGGTATAGAATTACTATTTACTCTTGTTGTATTCCACTTGTATTGTGATAAAGATTCATCTCTTTTTATATCTAGTTTTTGCTGACTCCATCCATGATATGCAGCTCCATCAACTTCAACAACAAAGCCTTTCTTGTAAGGCAAAACAACAGGTTCTTTATTATTTCCAAGTTCAATATTTTCTTCATATAGATATGGAATTTCTATGGTAAAATCTGCTCTTTGCCTTACAAAATGATTTTGTTCTGATTCAGGTAAAATGGAAGATAATAATCTCTGAGGTTCAAGTATCTGGACTAAAAATTCAAGATTGCTTGGTAAATAGTTAAAGAGAAATGATTCTTCAAATTTGCTTTCTATATTCGAGGTATTATAATTTTTTACATTGATTGAAGCTCTAGGCTCTATAATATGTAAAGCATTAAATATTTTTCTACCTAAATCATTTTTATTAATATTTAGGTTATAACCAACACAGTATTTTGGAACATCGAAGTTGTTTAGATAATTTGGGAAAGATATAGCTAATTCATTCTCAATTAGTTTGGAACACAAAGTAGGCGTACCTCTACTAATTATATTGTGGATAACACTAAATATAGATATGTAGGGTGTGTTATCCTTTAATTGACTAGAAACGTCAAAAGAAGAAAGATATTTAAGAAGACCTTTAAACTTTAGAGTTTCATCTTTAAACTCTAAGCCTAAAACACTTTCTAAGGTAAATCCGCATTTGTGCTGTACAAAACTCATAACTATTGTAACTTGAATATAGTTTACAATAGTTTTCTCAAAGTATCTTGATGTATAAGGGCAAAAACTCTTAATATAAGTTTTTAATAATAAAAAGGAAAGTTTAACAGCTATAATTTTTTATAAAAAAATTAAAACCTTCAATATTTTTTGAAAAGTAGTGAGTGTTTGAACTACCCCCTAGATACCCCCGCTTATCCTTACCAATTTTAAAGACCCTCCCTCATCTTTAGTAGTTAAGAATTTTTCTGACTCTAATATTTTTTCAAGGTGATAGCTGAAAAAACAAGGATAGAAATTTCTCTAGCTCAACATTTATTTCTCAACTCAAAATCAAAATCTATCATGGTTACTATTATCTCTTATAATGAAAGACAAACTGAAAGCGGTAAAAAATTCTATGCTCTCACAGTTCAAGGTGGTGTAGAAATGGTATTAAGCCACACAACAGGTAATTTTTATGCCACAGCGAAGAAAGCCTCTATTCCGTCCACCTTTGATGAGGCTACTTGTCAGGCTCTATTGGGTACTACAATGTCAGGTAAAGTTGAAAAGAAACCTTGTGAACCTTATGAATACACGATTAAGGATTCAGGAGAAGTCATTGAACTTAGCCACAGATACGTGTATGTACCTGAAAGTAATGCTTCCAAAACAGTTGATACTGTTCCAAACCCTAGTAAATCCTTCTCTGAAAATGGAGTTGAGGTCATTGAGGGTATGAATATCTAAGGTCTTTAGAAAATTTACCAGTCCTGTCTTTCACACTATTAAAAATAGGACAGGATTGGTAAATAGTATTTTGATAGAGATACTGAACTAGAGAGGATATTAAAAGTTTCTCAAGCCAATTAAATATTATGCAGACCTAAAATGGGTAGCAATATGGATTATTTATAGAACTTGGAGAGATAACTGTTTCCTCTCAAAGCCTTTATAATATCATTATTTCAGCTTAGGATATTTTCTTTTTTTGAGAGATTATACCTCAGATAGTGGAATATCCAAATTTTACTTCTCACCATTATACAGGGAGTAAAAAATGGATATTTCTCAAATCAATTATTTCACTTCATTATTTTTCACATTTAAAATTCACAACATGAATACTGCAAAGACTGCGGATATTGCAACTGTTGCAAATATCACGGAAATAGAGGTTTCATACAAAACCTTAAATACAAATAAACCAGTTGTCAAAAGTAGCCAAGATGCTTACAATTACTTGAAAGAATCTTGGGATATGAATACTATTGAGCTTCAAGAAGTTTTTAAAATATTGCTTCTGAACAGAGCCAATCAAATTTTAGGCGTTTATGAAGTTTCAAAAGGTGGTACTGCTGGAACACTAGTAGATGCTAAGTTGATATTTGCTGTTGCTTTAAAGAGTGGAGCATCAAGTATTATTCTTAGTCATAATCATCCATCAGGGAATAAAAGAGCAAGTCAAGCTGATATTAGTCTTACCAAGAAATTGAAATCAGCAGCCTTATTTTTGGATTTAGAGATTCTTGACCACATTATTTTGACTGGAGAGGGATATAGCAGTATGGCAGATGAAGGAGCATTATAATTCTTTTGAGATACTTTAAGATACTATATAATAGCCTTTTCTTTAAAATGGAGGAGTACACTAAAAATCTGAATCCTTTAAGATTTTTGCTTAATCATATCTCAAAATCCATTAACTCCTTCAAGGTTACACCAAGATTATCAGCTATTTTCTTTAAGGTAAATAAAGTAGGATTTGTACCTCCAGCTTCTAATCTACTTAGATTGGATTTTTCAAAATTACAACTAGCAGCAAGAACCTGTTGAGGGATATTTTTCTTTTCTCTCAAGGTTCTTATTTGCTTACCAATAGCAATTTGAAGTTCTTTTTTCTCTGAATTTTTCTTTGACATTTCTTGTGCTACTTATTGCACAAAGTTTCCATTTATGATAAATTTGTGGTTATCATAAATGATAAATACTATTTGTTTTGATATACTGCCAAAAAAGAAAGGAATACGTCTATCAATTATTTAAGAACTACAAGCAAGATTTTGGGGTAGAACCTACTTTTGAAGATTTACTAAGAGATTGCATTGCTTTAAATGATTTGAGTACAGGTTATCATCTATGTGGTGCTTTAGAAGAAGGATGGAAAGCAAACAATTTTCCTGAAACAGATTTTAGAAAGATTCACTCCAAAATATTAGGTCGGACTAGACAATATTTTTATGAGGAAATTATGGACTTACTTCAACGAGAAGGTGATGCAGAAATGGAAATTTCTATGCTACAAAATTCAGAAGAAGTATTGACTCAAGATGAAATAATAAAGGAACATGAAGAAAACACAGGCATTGCAAGTTTAGATACTGTCATTTGGCAGCAACTAAGGTCAGACTATCAAAATAATCAAATAGTTAAAGGATATATTCTTGAAGCTACAGAGGACTCTTTTAAAGTGCTGTTACTTACTCCTGATAATCTTATTCATATAACAGATTTAGAGTCCATGAAAAGTACATTTAAAACAGGTATTCTTCCAATAAAAAATGCTTTTGAAAGCATCTCATCACTTAATCAAAATCAAATAGACAAGTTTCTTGGAAAGGTGGTATCTGTAAAAATTACTTTTTTAGAGAAAGGACAGAAACTAATTTTATTAAAACTCATAAAAAATTAAAATACCCATGAAAAAAATATATTTATTACCCTTATTAATGATAATTATGTGCTTCGAGATTAAAGCACAATTACGGTCTTCTCCCATTGATGAGTATTCCCTTGATGAAGGAACTACTATATTTTTAGGCAACAAAAGTTATCCTGCAACGGACTACTATAAAATAGAACTTCGTTCAAGTTTAACTGACCCTTCTAAAAGTTTTAATAGCCCATATCTAGGCTATATGACAGAGGCAAGCATAGCAGATATTCTTTATCTAAGTATAGGAAAAAAAAGCTCAAATTCTGGCTATTTGCTATTGTCCTTTATAACAGAAGAAGAAGTTAAATTTCAAGGAGATGTATATATCTATTTAGATGATAACTCTGTCATAAAATGTACAGATAGAAACATTGAAAGTAGAATTGACAATAGAACATTATCTTTGTTTTATCTTACAGATAGTGAAATTAGCAGACTAAAATCAATCAATATCAAAGAAATTGAATTTGGAATTAAGGATTACATTAAAACGAGAAGAATTACTGGTGTTTATAGAAAAAATACAATTTCAAGAATAGAAAGTCTTTTTGAAGATTACTAGGCTATGAAACTAAAAATATGCAGACTAATTAAAAGCTATCTCCCTAAGAGATGGCTTTTTTCATTTACAAATACTTCTAATTCTAAAACATCTGTTGAGAAGCTATTTGAGGAACTAGGATTTACACTTGGAGAACAATTTGAAAAGCATGAATTTGATTTAGAATACCTTGATTCAAAAGTTATTAATGGAATTGAATATTGTACTTACAGATACTTGAAACCAGAGAAAATACAGCCTTTAGGTCTAAGGGTTGATACAGTTACCTTGTATTATAATTGTGATATTCTCAAAGCAATACAGATAACTTTCTGTACTGCATCTGAAAAGAAATTTTTACAGATATTCAAGGAGATAGACATGGATAAAACACATAAAAAATTGGGAGAAAGGTATTTTTACAAGCTAAAAAAAGATGAATTTTTGGTATTGATATGCTCACAAAAATTTGAAATGACTAATGAATTAGATTTTTAGTGTTTGACTTTGGGTCAAACATAAGTCAAACATTTTAGGATATAAAGAGCAATAAAGAACTTACAAGAGCAAAATAAAAATTCATAAACAACTGGAATATAAACAATTAGCAACCAAAGATAAGAAAGGACAGGATAACTATAACTGACTGTTAATCAGAGGGTCCAAGGTTCAAGTCCTTGAGGGAGCGCAAAAGCTCAACAATCATACGATTGTTGGGCCTTTTTGTTTTAAATTGTAACTATGCATTTTGTTTATATTTTGTATTCCTCAAAAATAGATCGTTATTATGTGGGACAGACTTATGATGTACAGGCTCGTCTTGTAAAACACAATACGAATTATTATGAGAACAAATGGACAGCCAAAGGCAAGCCCTGGGTTTTATATTTGAGTATTGAATGTGATACAAAAGCTCAAGCACTACAAATAGAAGGGCATATCAAAAAAATGAAGAGCAGAAAATACATTGAAAATCTCACAAGGTATGAAGAAATTATTGCCCGACTAAAAGAGAAATATTCTTAAAAAGTCCAAGGTTCATCCCGAAAGCTTTCGGGATTGAGGGAGCGCAAAAGCTCAACAATCATACGATTGTTGGGCCTTTTTGTTTTAA